>JANLVW010000602.1:0-10833 GCA_031364205.1 Ferruginibacter sp. | reverse complement strand
CATAATCTCGGCAGTAAGGGAAAACTTATTTGTGAATTTATAAGTAACCGTTGCAAAGCCGCTGTTGGTGAAATATTTGCTGTTGGCTCTCCAGCCATCACCATTTCTATGATCGAAAAAAGAGTAATAATTTACTTTCCCTTTTTTGCCACCAATAGCATTGTAACTGTTTATCAAATTATTACTGCCTGCGGTCTGTTGCGTTTCAAATTCAAAAGGTTTGTTTATATCGCTGCCATTCCGTAAAATATAATTTACCAATCCACCAAACTGCGGCCCATACTGCAATGCGCCCTGTCCCCTTACAATTTCAATACGCTGCACTGCCTGCAGTTGAGGATTGTAATAAGCCTCCGGATAACCGAAAGGATCAGCCGCAATATCGTAACCATTTTGCCGAACATTAAATTCCCAGCTTCTGTTTGGGCTAAGTCCCCTTGCGGCAATTCCAATCTGTATTCCACTTGCATCGCTTTCCCAAATATGTATACTCGGCACTTTTGCCAATACCTGCCGCATGTTGTTTGTTACCACATTTCCTTGCACATTATCCAACACAATTAAGGTACTTTTTTTACCGGCATAAATATTTGTACCAACTATCTCAGGCATTTGCTGGTAATCGCTTTTACTGTTTTTGCCTACTACAGTTATATCGGGTAAATTTTTAATGTTGTTTGTGTCTTTTTGTACAATCTGTGCATTTGCAGCATTTAGTAAAATGCTTAAGGCCATGGTTATCATCATTTGCTTTTTAATCATCACCTTTTTAATTTGGGCTGCAAATTGCAAAATCTCAATTGACTATTCAATATTTATCAGGAAAAGCATTTGCACATTCGGGAAAAAGGAATTGGTATTATTATAAATGTTTATTGGGTTATTTTTTAATACTAAACCTCATTCCAAAAAATCCCCTTATCCCCTAATTAGAGGCATACATATAATTTGGATCAAAGGTTAATCCATAAGGTTTATCAGCCGTTGGTAGTACCTGTCCATTTGCATCTAGCTTTACGTGTTTATCAAATGGATCATCTGAGCAGGCAATGATAAAAGGATTATTTTTATTTGGAGTAAAATTCAACAGGTTTTTAATGCCTGCATAGATTTCTATCTTCTTTAATCCTGTATATACAAATTGAATATTTTGTATGCTCCTTGTAGGACTGAAAGGCTGTCGTGGATCAAACTTACCAAGCAATGGTAGCCGCATGGGACCGTAAATATTTCCTGTATAATCTATTCCAATATTTAACCTTTGTAATTTATAAGAAACTGCCCATCTTCCTGTAAATTTTTCTGTAAGTATTTGCTGTTATTTCACTCCTTCAATAGTGGTAGAAACTCCTTGAAACATTGTACCCATCAATATTTTTAGCCCGTTTGTAAATGAAATATCTGCATTGGTACTTATGTCTTTGCTTTCTGCAAAACCCTGAAGATTTTTGTAGATAATTTTATTTGGATCTGAATCAAAATCACTAATAATTCTATTGTTAAAATAGGTGTACCAACCTGTAATATCAAAATCAATAAAAAAGCCTTTTGTTGAAAAGATCTTTTTAAGATAATTAAGGTTGACATTATATGTTTTTTCAGGTTTCAATAGCCCTTGTATTTCTACTTTTCTTGCACCTGTAAGTGCAGCATGATCTTCTGTAAAAATATTTACTACCCTAAACCCTGTACCTGCATTTAATCTCACAATGTTGTTACTGTTAAGTTTTAATTTATATGCAAACCTTGGTGTATAAATATTACCATGATCAGTATTATAATCGTATCTAAAACCCAGCAATAATTTTTGTTTTTTTGAAATACTTATTTCATCCTGAAAAAAAACACCGGGCAATATTGTCTTTTGCAGATTATTTTTTAAACGCAAAAATGCAGTTGCAGGTGTATTATCATCATAAAAGGTATTACGCAAAGCAGCACCTGCCAGCACATCATGTTTCTTAAAAATCTTATCCCATGTAAGTTACGAAAAGGCAATTTTTTGTTGAGCTATGTAAGATACATTTCCATATCTGCTATCCTGAACATGGTTGTTATAAGAAAAAAGACAGCATCATTTTTTCTTTTACGGGCAACTGATAACTCATTAAAAACTCCCAACGTTTTATGTAAATACTTTCACCATAAATAATGTCGCCATCCCTAAACTTTTTATTCCATTTTACATCGCCTCCCCATCTGTCTTCATTATAAAAACGGGTGGCAATATTAAAAAGCCTGTTTTTATTTCTCTCTATGTTCCATTTTTGAAAAATAGATACCCTGTTTTGCAAGGTAACATCAGTAAAATTATCCTTGTTATTGTCTATGATATTGCCATAGTTAAAGTAATTTGCTCCGGTAAGTACAGTAGCTTTTTTCCCTACACTAAATTTATATCCCAAATCAATATTATATTCCTGCCAGGAAGTTGTAAAAACATCTACAGAAAATTTTGGTGCAGTTGCAGGAGCTTTGGTAATAATATTTATAAGACCTCCAACTGCCTCGCTTCCATATAAAATATGAAGCAGGACCTTTTACAATTTCAATTCTCTCTACCAAACTATTTGGTATGCCGGATAAACCATAAACAGTAGAAAGACTGCTGACTATTGGCATACCATCTATTAAAACCATTGTGTAAGGACCTTCCAAACCATTGATATGTATATCGCCGGTATTACACACATTGCAGTTTAACTGTGGTCTTACTCCATTCACATTCTGAAGCGCATCAAAAATACTGGGTGTTGGATTCATTTTAAAGAATGCAGGTGTATATACTTCAACAGGCACGGGGCTTTCACTGCGCCTCACTTGTTTCAGCGTACCTGAAACAACCACTTCATTTAAATAGCTTTGTGTTTGTGTAAGTTCTATATCTAAAGCGATATTTTTAGCTTCTTTCACTTCAAATTTTATCAGTTTTTTGTTGTGCTCAACGGCAGTAATAGCCATATTATAAATACCTGCCTTTAAGAATTGTAGTTTAAAAAAACCATTGCTGTCTGTAACAACTTCTATTTGATGGGTTGGTATTTTGATGGTGGCACCATTAACCCCTTTATCTGCTGCATGTATATAACCCTCTATATTAATAACCTGGGCGTTTGCAAAAACAACAAACAACAAAAGGAATAAGTTTAATAAAAAAAACGTCTGACGATGTACACAAAAAGGAATTTAGATCACAAAAATATATAAGTTAGCTATACCTAACAGATATATTTTATCCTCCAATACTTGCATTTTTTTCCAGGTTTGTTAAACCCAATTAAGTAATATAATTTTATGAGATGAATAATGTAAGAAGCATTTGCTTAACCCTACTTTTTCCCCTGGCTTTTTTAATATCTTGTAGTCCATTAAACAGTTTTAAAAAAGATAAAAACTTATTTGAATCATCAAGAGTTGTTACAAAATACAAAGCCGTTGCAGATATGAACGATGCTTATTTTGTAATTAAAGAAAATAACTTTTTTGAATTTTACAGAGAGCTTTTTGATAGTTTAAAAAACACATCTTACCCGGGCAAGTACACGAAAAAAGGTGATACGCTGTACCTCAAATTTTATAATAGAGAAGGCAATAATTTATTAAGCAATAAAGCACTCATCAATAGTGAGAAAAAGGAAATCATATTTTTTGATACCTATACCGGCGTAAAAAAGAAATTAATTTTTAATTAACCACTTTATTTTGAGATTTATTGGCAACGTACACTCCAGTAAGAATAATGAGTAAACAAGCAATCTGTTTCCAACCGACTTTTTCACCATACAAAACACCCCAAAACACTGCAACAATAGGTATTGCATAAGTTACCATAGAGGAGAAAACTATCCCTGCTCTTTTGATCAACATATAAAAGATAACTGTAGCTGCTGCAGTTCCTACAACCCCAAGTATCAGTGTATAACCTGTCGAAATAAGAATTACTTTCTCAAAAATATCCTGCTGAAAATAACCTGTAAAATAAAGCACAACTGCTGCGGGAATAGCATTTAATGACAGAGCCACGGCAACAATATTTAAGGAAGGAATTTCTTTCAAATGCTTGCCTACAATATTTAAATTAATGCCATAACACAATGTGGCAACAATAACCAACAACACATCTTTAATATTACTATTTTCATTAAAAGTGGGTTGTGCAAAAAACAATAAAATACTCCCTGCAAATGAAATACTGATTCCCAGAATTTTATTGCGGGCTGTATTGGTTTTAAAAAATAATGCACCAATAATAATTGCAAAAATGGGTGTAAGTGCATTCAAAGTACCGGCAAGTGAACTGTCAATTCTTTGTTCCGCAATACAGAAAAGGTATGCTGGTATCAAACTACCTAAAATACCTGAAACAAAAATTATTACAAATTTATTTTGCGGGATAGTGCTAATGCTTTTAACTGCAACAGGCAATAAAATTATCCCTGAAGAAATTATTCTAAACGAAGCAACCTGAAATGCGGTTAGACCAACCAGCCCTTCTTTCATTAAAACAAAACTACTTCCCCAAATAATGGATAAAACAATAAAAATTACCCAGTTAAAAAGTTTGTTATCGGTCAATTATTTTTTTTTGCAAAGGTGCAGTATAATATTTTACGTATTTTACAATAAAAAAAAATTTCTTAACCAATCTAATTAAAATTTTATGAGTTTACTAAAAGAATTTAAAGATTTTGTTTTTAAAGGGAATGTAATAAATCTCGCTGTTGCTGTTATTATCGGTGCCGCATTTGCCGCCATTATTTCTTCTTTTGTAGAAGATATTATTACTCCATTGTTATTGGCTCCGGCACTTAAAGCAGCCGGTGTTGCAGATATTAGTAAACTAACTTGGGGCGCAGTAAAATATGGTAGTTTTTTATCCGCCCTTATTAAATTTATTATAATAGCTTTTGTATTATTTTTGGTAATTAAGACAGCTACAAAACTCTCAAAAAAAGAGGACCCCATTGCAGCCGGGCCATCATCAACAGATATATTATTAACTGAAATTAGAGATGAGCTTAAAAGAAAATAAACTTCTTTTAAAGTGATAAGATCATTATAATATTCGTTGACATAGTGCTACAACAAAAATGTCTATTTTCCCTTTTAAAATAAATACGTAAGCGTGAGCAGTAACCAATCTTATCAAATAAAATTAGACCAGTTTGAAGGTCCGTTTGACCTTTTGCTTTTTTTTATTGAAAGAGATGAACTCGATATCTATAATATTCCTATTACAAGAATAACCAACGACTTTTTAGATCATATTCACGTAACCGGAAAATTAAATGTTGAACTGAGCAGTGAGTTTATTCTTTTTATTAGCACGCTTATGCGCATTAAAGCAAAAATGCTTTTGCCGCGCAAAGAAATAGATACACAGGGAAATGAGATTGACCCAAGACAAGAATTAATTGAGAAGATACTAGAATACAAAAAGTTTAAAGAAGCTTCTGTAAAGATGGCTGAAATGGAAGCCATTAGAATGTTGATGATCAAGCGGGGGAATTTGCAAAAAGAACTTTCTAATATTGGAGAAGAAGCAGGAGAAGGTACAGAAATACAAACCGTTAGTTTATTTAAATTAATGAAGGCATTTGAAAAAGTAGCACTTCGTTTACATGATCGAAATAACAAGCCTGTTCATACAGTTATGCAATATAATTACAGTATGGAAGGCGTGCGCACATACCTGCTGCAAATAAGCAAAGAGCATAAAACACTTGCTTTCGAAAAAATATTTGTTGTCTGTGAAAACCGCATACATGCCATTTTTATTTTTCTGAATATGCTCGAACTTGTGCAACAAAAATATCTACAGATTTTAATTGGTGAAGGTAGAAATAATTTTATACTCGAATACAATGAGGACAGAGAAGATGACCAGAATACTACCTTAACAGAGGTAGATTTTAACCAATGGAATTAACAACCTTCTAAGTACTCCAAGGAAAGAAATTTTAAAAAGCCATTTTAATTTTAATCTGCAAAAATGGCATTAGCTTTTATTGGTACATTAGTTGATGTTTAAACATCAATTATAATTATTATGAAAACAATTGTAACAAGAGCAAACGAAAGGGGCACTGCAAACCACGGCTGGTTAAAGCCTGCCCATTATTTTAGTTTTGGAAGTTGGCACAATGCTGATAAAGTACATTTTGGAGAATTGAGGGTATTAAATGATGACTGGATTGCAGGTGGTGGTGCTTTTCCAACGCACCCGCACGATAATATGGAGATTGTTACCATTCCATTTACAGGTGCACTAAAACATAAAGACAGCACCGGTGGTGAAGGAATAATAAAAGCGGGTGATGTACAAATTATGAGTGCCGGCACAGGTGTACAACACAGCGAAGCAAATGAATCTGCAACAGAAGAAGTTACACTTTTTCAAACATGGGTATTTCCAAAAGAGAGAAATATAAAACCACGTTACGACCAACGAACTTTTGATATTACTGAAAGAGAAGGGAAATGGCAGGTGGTGGTATCGCCAAGAGAAGAAGACAATGCATTATGGATAAACCAGGATGCCCGTTTTTCTTTAACAAATATTAAAGCAGGTGAGACCATAACTTACGAAAATGCTTTTGCAGGAAATGGAGTTTACCTAGTCGTAATAAAAGGTGCCGTAGAACTTGGTGATTTAAAACTTACAAAGAGGGATGCCGTTGGTATTTCAGAAGCTGATAATTTTGAAATTAAAATATTGGAAGATGCGGAATTGCTGGCTGTAGAAGTGCCAATGAAATTTTAAAACAAATAAAAAAGCGAGATGAAAAATATCTCGCTTTTTTATTGATATTTATTTATTATTTTACCTCCTGCATATGTACAAGCCGTTTGTAAAAACCATCCTGTTCTATTAGACCATTGTGGGTTCCTCTTTCAACTATTTCGCCTTTGCGCAAAACTATAATTTCATCTGCGTGCCGTATAGTGCTCAGCCTGTGTGCAATTACAATTGAAGTTCTATTCTCCATTAAATTATTTATTGCATCCTGTACAAGACGTTCGCTTTCTGTATCAAGAGAAGAAGTTGCTTCATCTAAAATAAGTATTGGCGGGTTTTTTAATACTGCTCTTGCAATGGTGAGTCTTTGCCTTTCGCCACCACTCAATTTCATTCCACGATCACCAATATTTGTATCGTAACCAAACTCTTTCTTTTCTATAAACAAATGCGCATTGGCAATTTTTGCTGCTTCTGTAATTTCATTGATGGTGGCATTCTCCATACCCAATGCAATGTTATTTGCAATACTGTCATTAAACAAAATTGGTTCCTGTGTTACAATGCTCATAAGGCTGCGCAAAGAAAAAAGAGAATAGTCTTTGATGTTTACCCCATCAACTAAAATTCCTCCGCCACTTACATCATGAAATCTTGGGATTAAATCAGCCAACGTAGATTTTCCAGCACCGCTGCTGCCAACCAATGCAATTGTTTTTCCCTTTTCAACTTTAAAACTGATATCTTTTAAAATGGCTACATCTTCGTAATAAAAACTTACATTTTTAAATTCTATGCTGTCAATAAAATTTTTAATTTGTAACCCTTTAGGGTTTTCATTTACCGTAACGGGTGCTTTTAAAACTTCCTGTATTCTTTCAATGGCGGCACTTCCTCTTTGTAAATTGCTAAATGCGCCGGAGATGCTTTTTGCCGGATCTATAATATTGAAAAATAAAGCCATATAGGCAAGAAACATAGCCCCGTTTAAATCAGGATATTGGTTGCCCAAAACTTTACCTCCGCCATACCATAATATTGCTGTAAACATCATCACACCCAATACTTCACTCATTGGAGAGGCAAGGCTTTGACGGTAACCAACTTTGTTACTGAGCTTTAACAGATTGTTGCTGTTTTCTGAAAACTTTTTACGTATTGCCTGCTCAACATTAAACGCTTTTATTACTCTCAGTCCACCCAAAGTTTCATCTAGGATAGAAATTGATTCGCCATTTTTTTGTGAGATTAGTCCTGATGGTTTTTTAAGGGAACGCCCAACTCTTCCAATAAAAAATCCCATGATGGGTATAAAGAACAATATTATTATTGTAAGCTCTGCATTAATTGTAAACAGTACTATTAAATTTATAATAATCTGTAAAGGATCTTTTACCCAACCTTCCAAAGCACCTAAAACAGAATTTTCCACTTGTCCAACATCATTGGTCATTCGGCTCATTAAATCACCTTTTCGCTGTTCCGTAAAATAACCAATTGGTAAGCTTAATACTTTATTAAAAATATCAACTCTAAACCTAGTTGCAACTTTATTTTTTACGGGTAACAAAGATCGAGAAGCAAGATATAAAAAGGTATTTTTTAAAATAATACTTCCAATAATTAAGAGGCAAACGATAGCAAGTGTATGTAATTGATCGCCGTTGTTCACTAGTTCTCCAACCTTTTCTTTCAGCCATCCAAATGGAGAAAACCCGGATGATTTTTTTAAAGTTTTAGTAGCGATGTTTTCCTTATCAAACAAAACCTGCAAAAAAGGAAACAACATACCTAAAGATGCTACGCCAAATACAATAGAAAGTATTGTGCAAATTATATAGGAAGTAATGGCAAGTTTATATTCTTTTAAATATGCAAATACCAGTGAATATTTTCTCATTGTATAAATAACGTTCGGGAAACCGCAAAGTAACTAATTTTACAGTCATTAAAATCTCAAAATTATGTTAGAAGGTAAAAGACAAAAACAAGTGGCAGCAGTGTTAGAGAAGGATTTGAATGAGATTTTTCAACGCATGGGGTTAACGATGATAGACGGCGGAATGGTATCGATAGCCTCCGTAAAAATAACTCCAGATCTTTTTGATGCAAGAATTTACCTCAGCTTTTTTCAGGTAAAAGACTCGGTGGGCACTTTAAATAAAATTCAGGAACAGGCATGGGAAATAAAAAAAGAGTTAACAGCAAGGGTACGGCACCAGCTGCGCAGCATGCCGCAACTTACTTTTTACATAGATGACACGCTGGATTATGTAGATAAAATGGAAGTACTTTTTAAAGAAATAAAAAAGCAGGATGATGTAATTTCCCCTAATCTGTCAGCAAAAGATATTGCAAAAGAAGAAAGTTAACCCAAACGAATTTTTAATATGTATTTTTCTTTTGCCTGGCGATATTTTAAAGCAAAAAAATCTGCCAATGCAATTAATATTATTGCGTGGGTTACAACTATTGTAATTGCATTTGCTACCTGTTGCCAATTGCTTGTATTAAGTGTTTTTAATGGTTTTGAAGGACTTGTAAAATCTTTGTATTCTTCTTTTTATAATGACCTTAAAATTATTCCGGCAACCGGAAAAACATTTATACTTACCACAGCACAAATAAATTCAATCAACAAACTTCCTTATAATGCCGGTATGGCATTGGTTGCCGAAGAAAAGGCCTTACTAGAAAACGGAGAATCGCAAACAGTAGTTTCACTTAAAGGAGTGGACGAAAATTATAAAAATATAAGTGGTTTGATTTCCAAAATGTCAATCGGTAATTTTGATGTAGGTAATGTTGATACACCAAAAATTGTTGTGGGTTATGGCATTCAAAATGCAGCTTCCATAAATTTAAGCGATGCTTTTCCTGCATCTGTTGTAACACTAATTCTGCCTAAAAAAAGTAATACTTCAGATGCTGCAGATGCAATGAGTGAGGGGAATGCAAGAGCCTCCGGCGTTTTTTCTATTCAGCAGGAAATAGATAACCGGTATGCCATTACTAACATTGATTTTGTAAAACAACAGATGGGTTTCGGTAGGGATGAATATTCTGCCGCAGAAATTAAACTGAAAGAAAAAATAAATATTGAAGTTGCCAAAACCAATCTTGAAAAACTGTTGGGAAAGAACTTTAAAATACAAACCCGTTTTGAGCAAAATGCCAACTTATATAATACCATGAGGCTGGAGAAATGGGCAATTTATGCTGTGCTCACACTCATTTTAATTATTGCAGCATTTAACATGGTTAGTGCGCTTACGATGCTGGTGCTGGAAAAAAGAAAAGACATAAGTATACTTCGCAGTATGGGAACTACCAAAACAGTTATCAGAAAAATATTTTTAGCAGAAGGTTTATTGTTAGGAATTATAGGTGCGGCTATAGGAATTACATTGGCATTGGTAATATGTTTATTACAACTTCAATTTCACATTATAAAAATAAGTGGTGGCTCATTTTTAATAGATTATTTTCCTGTAAAACTGATTGGTACTGATTTTTTGATGGTGGCAACAACGGCAGTATCCATTGCGTTTTTAGCATCATGGTTTCCTGCAGGTAAGGCTGCAGCGCAGAAGATTGAATTGAAATAAGTTTCTTTGATCTACAAAGGTTTTCTTGAACCACAAAGCCACTAAGGACACAAAGGTGCACGAAGGGTTAGTCTTTTTAACCACAAAGGCACGAAGAACAAAAAGTTGCACGAAGATTTATTTTGACCCGAAAAGATTTTTTTTACCCATGCTTAACAAATAGATACTTATTATGAATAATTTTATTTGTTTATTTATTTTTTATAAATATTGATTTAGGCAACATTGCATGTACACCAACATTACCATCTACCAACTGCGTAATATTTACATCCACAGCCATACTGCAAAGCATATATGCATCGGCCTGCGAAAATGATTTCTCTTCCATCAAATATTTTATCATTTCCCTTACAGCAATATGTGAGGCAGCATTTAGGTCTCTGTCGCACCCCATGGTAATAATATGTGTGGCAGTTTCACCCCTTGGCCAATCCTGCTTTTTATTTTTGTGTACAATGAATTGTAATTTACCAATCAAAGAGG
>JANLVW010000562.1:0-2290 GCA_031364205.1 Ferruginibacter sp. | reverse complement strand
GTTGATGGCTTCTTTCTGTTGCAATTCCAGCAGATAATTTTTACCACCGCTGGCAATGTTTCGTAGCTCATCTAACTCTGCATGAATGCCCTTCGCAATTAGGCCGCCTTTATTTGCAAGAGCCGGTGGATTTTCTGTTATTTGCGTTAATATTTTTTGCAGGATATAATTACAACTGTTGAGCGAATCGCCGAGCCTTTTTAAATAAGCACTGGATGTTGAAGAGCAGATTTTTTTTATTTCTTCTGTTTGCTGTAATCCTCTGGCTACTTGCAGTACCTCCCGTGGATTTATTTTTTTTAATGGTATTTTGGCTGCAAGTCTTTCCACATCTCCAGCCATTTTTATATGTTTACCAATCTGTAGTCTTGTATCAGTTTCTTTTATAAAAAATTCAACTGTATTTAATCTTTCATTTATTTTAATGAGGTCGTTTAAGGGCATCAACATCCACCGTTTCATCAGCCTTGCACCCATGGGAGAAACGGTATTATTTACGGTTTTAAAAAGACTGCTGTTTTCGTTGTTAGAAATGAGTTCTAAATTTCTAATAGTAAAACGATCCATCCACAAATGCTCTTCTTTATTTATTCTTTGGAGAGATGTTATATGTTGGAGGTTGGGATGTTCTGTATCTTTTAAATAATGCAAGATTGCACCTGCAGCAATAATTCCTGCAGTCATACCTTCTGCCCCAAAGCCTTTTAAACTGTGCGTGCCAAAATGTTTCAGCAGAATTTCGTTAGCATATACATCAGCAAAAATCCATTCATCTAATGTGTAAGTAAAAAAAGAGGTGCCATAATTTTCTTTAAAATATTTTTGTTTATTTCTTTGAAATATTACTTCGGCAGGTTGCAGACTTTGCAACAGTTTGTCTGTATATTCTTTATCACCTTCAGCAATAAAAAATTCTCCGGTTGATATATCCAAAAAAGAAATTCCTGTTTTATCGTCAGTGATATGCAGGGCAGCTAAAAAATTATTATTGTTGTGCTCAAGTAATTTATCGCTGGTGGCAACACCGGGAGTTACCAGTTCTGTCACGCCTCTTTTTACTATTCCTTTTGCTGTTTTGGGATCTTCAAGCTGGTCGCAAATGGCTACTCTGTAACCCGCCTTTACCAATTTGTGTAAATAAGTATCGAGCGCATGATGGGGGAAACCTGCCAGCTCTGCCGATGCAGAATTTGCACCATTGCGTTTGGTAAGTGTAATGCCCAAAACCTGAGATGTGATGACTGCATCCTGACCAAAAGTTTCATAAAAATCACCCACACGAAACAACAATATTGCATCAGGATATTTAGCCTTTATAGCATTATGTTGTATCATTAAAGGTGTTTCTGAAGCAGTTTTGGCCATGGGCGACAAAAATATTGAATTTGAATTTGTTTACCGATTTGTTTATAAACAGCTCTCCTAAAAATTACATTAACATTTATTTGCAAAAGCTGGCTTAATCGTTTCATACTGCGGATCGTCTATGTCATATATTTGCATTTTCAAAATTAAAAAATAATATGAAGAAAATATTTACAGCAATAATGATTATTATAGGAGGTTTTTTTTCTGTTGCAGCTCAGCCCCTAAAAGGCATGGGTAAAAGTGATGCTGAAGCAAAAAAGATTCTTGATGCAGTTAGCTCAAAATTTAAAACATTTAAAACAGTACAGGGAAAGTTTTCTCTGAAAATTGAAAATGCTGCAGGGAAAGTATTAGGTGTTAAAACAGGTAATGTATTTATGAAAGGAAACAAATACCGCATCAGTGTTACAGGACAAGAAATATTTTCAGATGGCAGCAACATATGGACATTAGATAAAGCTTCAAAAGAGGTAACTATCAGCAGAATTGATCCATCTGCAAATAGTTTAACTCCTCAAAAACTTTTTACCAATTTTTATGATAAAGATTTTTTATACAAATTAAACGGTACCACTAAATCTGTAAGTGAAATTGAACTTACGCCTATAGACAAGACAAAACCTTTTTTCAAAATTTTATTATATGTTGATAAGAATTCAATAAGTACAACTAAACTTTTTGAAAAAACAGGTAATAAATATACTTACAGTACAACAAGCCTAACTCCAAATGCAAATGTGCCGGATGCGACTTTTATATATGATGCAAAAAAATATCCCGGTGTGGAAGTAGTAGACTTAAGATAAATGCCCAAAAAAAGCTAAAAAAAAGACAGCACTATTGCTGTCTTTTTTTATGTTCGCTAATAATAAATAACTGAAGTCAAAAAATATCTTTCATAACCACAAATACTTTCATTATT
>JANLVW010000545.1:0-6508 GCA_031364205.1 Ferruginibacter sp. | reverse complement strand
TAAGGGAATTGATGCAGTCAATCCATATAAATTACGGATGTAGCTGCTGTTTTGATCGTATTCTACTCCAAGTGTAACATCAGGCTTTGCCAAAGATTTTTGGTAAATCAAATTATCCTTTTGAAAATCTAATTGAGATTTTGCAATTAAAATATCCGTACGATTAGTATATGCCAAACTAACCAGGCTATCATTTTGAGGTAATTTTTCTATTATCAAATTGGGTAAGCTATAAGTAAGTTCAGGTTTTATAAAACTGCTATCATTTAATTGTAATAATAATTTTATTTCGCTTTGTATCGGTATTAAAGCTGTATTCACGTTTATTACTTCATTTTGCAAACTAAACAACAAAGCCTTTAACCTTATATTTTCTTTCAATGAAATATCGCCCAGTTTTAATACTTCATCCATTCCTTTTACTAATTTTTCTACTTCCACAATTTCATTATCGTATACCGTTTTTATTTTTAGCAGATGCACAGTTTCTACAAAATCACTTTGCAGGCTGTATTTTAAACTTCTTAAAATATCATTAAACTGAAGCTGAGAAAGGGTTACGTTATCGCTTGATAATTGTACTAATTTATTTCTTTTACCTGCGGTGCGTAAAAGTTGTTGTACTTGAATATAAATTTGACCATACTTAATATCATTGGTAGTAGTATGTCTAAAAAATTTACCATCATAAATATTTTGGTCTGTGTTAAGAATAGGGTTATCCCAAAGTTTTGCCTGCTGTACTAATGCTTTGTTTATATCTATATTATATTGATTGGCTAATAATATTAAATTCTTTTGGAGAAAAATTTCCTCAGCCTTTGTTATTGTTAGATGAAGGGTATCTGCAGTAGTTTGCTGTGCCCAGATATGACCAGGTAAAAAAGCGAATAGTATTATGCTTAATGAATAAATATGTATTTTTAAAACCCTTTTTATCATAATCCTCTATATTTTTTTTGAAAGTAAAAGTGGTTATAATCGTGGTTTATTGTAACAATTACTCGTTAAACAGGCATATCCAATCTGTGCAAATACTTTACCAATTATTTTTTATTAAAACAACCCTCTATAAGTGCAATAGTATTTTTTGCAGAATTATATTGAATATAAATAATAAAAAGATTGCCCGAAATAAAAGCAGCAAATACTTAAAAATAATTTTTTTACCAGTCATTAACAATTGTATTGTGATAATTTATAACAAAATTAACCCTGCATGTTAGTAGGAGGAATTTTTATATACTTAAAGAGCAGATAAACAAGTACAGCAATAGAACAAACAATACCGCTAATTAATAAAATAATTGGGGTAATACTTGTTCCTGTATCAACCAATTTAAAGAATACAAAAGCTAGTATTAATAAGACAGGTGTATCTGCAAAAAACAAAACGGTATAAATGATTTTCATTTTTAAAATCTTTAAAAGGTATCTGAATAAAAAACAGAACCTTTGGACTAATTACTCATTATAATATTTAGAAAAGAACAGGTACAAATAATTTTTGATCCTGTGACATTTCATAAAAATAATTATGAGGCAGTAAATTTTTACTCGTAAAAAGACAACAAAGGAAAATGTGTAGTTCAAAAAGGAAAAACGAAAGTTGGGAGATGCTATAATATATTTATCCTCTTATTTAAAGCAGCCCGGTACGCATCTCCAACCGGTACCGGTTTGCTATTAATTACTATGGCTCCATCCTGGATGGTATCAATTTTATTTATGGCTACAATAAAGGAACGGTGAACCCGTATGAATTTGAAAACAGGCAGGCGCTCTTCCACCGATTTTAATATGGCATGAATAGCATAATATTTTTGAAGCGTATGTAGTTTTACATAGTCACCCATTGCTTCTGCAAAAAGTATTTCATCTAATTTAAGGCGGCGAACGATACTGGAATCCCGGATAAAAATAAATTCTTCACCGTTAAGTTTAAATTCTTCAATATTGCTTTGTAATATATCCCGGACTTTATCAATTGTCTGCATAAAGCGAGAAGGTGTTACTTGTTTTACTATATAATCAGCGACATTTAATTCAAAGGCTTCAACGGCATATTCCTTTTTGGAAGTTGTAAAAACGATGATGGGTCTTTTATTGCCAAGGTTTTTTGCCAACTTTAAACCCGTCATACCGTCCATTTCAATATCAAGTAAAATCAAATCAACTTGTTGTGCCTGCAAAAGATTATAAGCATCCATTGCATTAGCACATTCACCAACCAAAGTAATATCTTTTACCTGACTGACCAGTTGCTTCATGGTGGTTCGGGCAATTTTATTATCATCAACAATCAGGCAATTCATATTTTGAGATTCATTTTTTGTAAGATAATCAAAAGAGGTTCTAGCCAAATATTAAAAACTAAAACACGGATAATTTATTGCTTTGGATTTTTTAATTCAATAAGGAATGTTTTACAATCGTTACACAGATATTAAAAAAAAGTAGAATGCTTTTTCTTCTTGAAATTTTAACTCGAAAGCATTGAAGTGAAATAAAAAAGCGGCGACAAAGATTATAAAATCGATGCAGCCGCTTTTTGTGGAGAATAGCGGGTTCGAACCGCTGACCTCTTGCATGCCATGCAAGCGCTCTACCAACTGAGCTAATTCCCCTCGTAAGGATTGCAAATATAATTTTATAAAGCTACCACACAAAAGAATTTAAAAAAATGCCCCGAAATATTTCGAGGCATTTTTAATATAGATTTAGCAACAAAATTTATTGTTATTTCTAGTCTCCCCACACTTCATCTTTTCCTTCTAACCATTTTTTTACAAGTTCATTGGTAATGGATTTCGGTCTTTCCAAAGGAAAACCAAATGCCCTATCCCAACACAAACTTGCAAGCACGCCCAAAGACCGGGATACACCAAAAAGTACTGTGTAAAATTCATATTCGTTCATGCCATAATGAACCAGCAATGCACCACTGTGTGCATCTACATTAGGCCACGGATTTTTAATTTTTGCTTTAGAACTTAATATTGGCGGCACAGCTTCATAAATATTCCAAACGGTTTGTACCAGTGAATCATCGGGCATATGTTTTTTTCCAAATTCCATTTGTGCAGTAAAGCGTGGGTCTGTTTTTCTTAATACTGCATGCCCGTAACCCGGTACAACTTTACCTTCGCTCAATGTTTTTTCGACATATGTTGCTATCTCTTCTTTAGTTGGAGTATCAGAACCGATTTGCTCTCTTAATTCAAATATCCATTTGATTACTTCCTGGTTAGCCAAGCCGTGCAATGGACCTGCGAGACCATTCATACCTGCAGCAAAACTTAGATAAGGATCGCTTAATGCAGAGCCTACTAGATGAGTTGTGTGAGCAGAAACATTACCACCTTCGTGGTCAGCATGTATGGTCATGTACAGACGCATCAATTCCATAAATCCTTCATCTTCGTAACCCATCATGTGTGCAAAATTTCCTGCCCAGTCCAACAAACCATTAGGTTGAATGTGTTCTCCATTCTTATATTTTCTTCTATAAATGTAGGCTGCTATTCTTGGCAACCTGGATATCAGATCCATACTGTCATCAAAAGTAGCTTCCCAATAATCTTTTTTATTCATGCCTTTTGCATAACGTTTTGCAAATTGACTTTCTGTTTGCAAAGCCATGATGGCTACTACAAACTGCGTCATTGGGTGTGTGCTTACAGGCAAAGCTTCTATGGTAGCAAATACATGGTTGGGTACGTGACTTCTGCGTTGCCATACACTTGTTAGATGATGTACATCGTCTTCGGTTGGTAATGTTCCAACAAGCATTAAGTAAAAAAGTCCTTCGGGTAATGGTTCTGAGCCTCCGGGAGCTTTTGGTAATTTCTCCTGCAATTCAGGTATGGAATAACCTCTAAAACGAATACCATCCTGTGCGTCAAGGAGAGATGTTTCGGTCACCAAACCAGTAATACCACGCATGCCCTGGTAAACCTGGGAGAGTGTTACTTCACCAATTTTTTTATCTCCATGCTCCTTCAGCATTTCTTTCATTTCTGCACTTACTTCATCAGCCTTTGCTTTAAACCTGTCTTTTATAATGCCCATTTTAAAAAATTATTTCAGTGAAAAATATTTATGATGATAACGCTAAAAACAAATTGTTTATATCACGTTACCGCAATTATGACATGTAAAATTATATGATTTAAAATTACGACCGCAAGTACTGTTAAACAAATGATTTAAAATAAATAAAACAAAAATTTCTTAAAAAATAAATTTTTTAAATATCTCCAACGATAATATTAACGTAAAGCTCTTCTGTATAAAAAAAAAGCAAGCAGACCAAAAATAATATTAGGTAGCCATGCTGCAAGCAATGGGGTAAAGCTACCTTTTGTAGCAAACACAACAGAGAATCTGCTGAATAAAATATAAGTCATGCTTAAGACAACACCTAAAGCAATATGAGCGCCACTGCCACCACGAACTTTGCGGGATGCAAGCACAGTTCCAATTACAGTAAGTATAATTACAGAGGCAGGTATGGCATCTCTGTTGTAGCGCTCAACCAATAAAGAACTAACAGTGTCTGATTCCCTTATTTTTTCCATTTTTATAAATGCTTCCAAATCCGGCGTACTCATTTGGTCTTTTAAATATTCATCCTTTCTTAAATCAATTGGTTTAAAATTAAAATTCATCAATTTTATTGGTGTTTTAAGTACTGTTTCATTAATGTCTTTTAACGTTCTTTCTGTAACATCTGTTAACTTCCATTTTGTCGTAATGGTATCCCAGTTAAAATTAGAAGCTCTTAAATTATACAATAATTTATTGTCTGAAAAACGTTGGATAAAAAACCCGTTACCCGTTTTTGAAATTGTATCATATCCTCTAATACCTATATAACTATTTTGATCTAACTTAAAATAAATATTCTGTTTATAAGTGCTGTTATTCATACCGGCAGGACTACTTGGATCGATATAACGTTTTTCAAAATCTCCCCATTTTTTATTTGCTTTTGGTACCACATATTGGTAGCCAACCCACAAAACTGCAGATAATATTATACCTCCTGCAAGAAAAGGTCTGATAAATCGATGGTAAGACACACCACTGCTTAATACAGCAATTACTTCTGATCGACCAGCCATTTTTGATGTGAAAAATATTACAGAAATAAAAACAAATAAAGGGAAAAGTAGGGCATCTATTCTTGGAATAAAACCAAAATAATAGTCAGTCATTATCTGATAAGCAGATAAATTTGATTTAGAGAAATTATCAGTTTTCTCACTTATATCGACAACCACAACAATAGCTGTAAACAATAATATACAGAAAAAAAAAGTAGTAAGATATTTCTTTAAAATATATTTGTCAAGTATTTTCATTCAGATCGAAAGTTACAAACATAATAAAGAGTACAATTTTTAAAGAAGATAAAAGATGGTCAGGACTTTGTTAAAAAATCTAGAAAAGATCAATTAATAACTGGCAATTGCCTTTGCAGCAATCCATCCGGTTGTCCAGGCATTTTGAAAATTAAAGCCTCCCGTTATACCGTCAATATTTATAACTTCTCCTGCAAAAAAAAGATTTTTCTGTAATTTACTTTCCATCGTATTTACATTTATTTCCTCCGTGTTTACTCCGCCAGCTGTAACAAACTCTTCTTTAAAAGTTGTTTTCCCTTTTATCTCAAATGATTGTAAACATAAATTTTTTATAAGCAGATTCTGTTCCTTTGCCTTTAAATCTGCCCATTTAATGCCCTCTTTAATTCCACTTTCCAATAGCAGATATTCCCACAATCTTGTAGGTAACAGAAAATGATTTTTATTTTGTATTTTAGTTGTAGCCATATCAAACCTTAACAACTGCATTTTTTCTCTGAGAGAATTTTCGTTGTAAAGCGGAAGCCAATTTATAACAACAGTAAAGTCATAATTTTTATCCGCCAAAATCAATGCAGCATAAGCAGACATTTTTAAAATTGCAGGACCACTAAATCCCCAATGGGTTACAAGTAACGGACCTTCTGTTTCCAATTTTTCGCCCAAAATTTTTACCCGTACATGCTCAACTGATAACCCCATTAATTTTGTAATTGCATTGGCAGGCATATTAAATGTAAATAAAGAAGGAACGGGTGGTGCTACTGTATGACCAAGTAGGTCTAGCCATTTTGCATTAGCCATTTTCATAAATCCACCCGAAGCAATACAAACAAAATCTGCTGCTATTTCTTTATTAAAAGAGGTTGTTATTATCCATTTATTATTTTGAAAATGCAAATCTGCAACATCTGTGTTTATTTCAATTTGCACTTTATATTTTGTGGCTTCGTTGAGAAAGCAATCGACAATTGTTTGTGAACTGTTTGAAGATGGAAACATTCTTCCATCCTTTTCGGTTTTTGTTTCAATACCTCTATCAATAAACCATTGAATGGTGTCTGTTGTAAAAAAATGGTGAAATGCTTTTTTAAGAAACTGTTCACCTCTAGGATATTTTTTCACCATATCCCCCATAC
>JANLVW010000513.1:0-2095 GCA_031364205.1 Ferruginibacter sp. | reverse complement strand
TAATTTAATTTATAATCTTTTTTATAAGTATAATTGCCGGACAAAAAGCAAGCTTTTTGTCCGGGCTAAAACACAGCTTTAATCAACATCGTTGTGTCACTCACTTGTACGGTATACCTTTATTCATCTTTTATTACGTTTTATTTAAAAAAATGGATATGCTTGTTTTAATATTTCGTATTTATAAAAAATAAATAGTTGTGGATCTTCTTCAAAGTAATTATTTACTAAAATGTTAATAGAAAATAAATAACGCTAAAAAAAATACTCTAAAAGTCCCACTAGCGGCTTGAGTGTGCCATATGAAATTTTTTCCCGAATCTGCATTACAACAATTGGAGTTCAACAAAATAAAAGAACTGCTTGCACAACATTGCCGTACAGAATATGCTATTTTAAAAGCCAATGACCTGCGTATACATACCCTTAAATCTTACATAGAACTTGAGTTGCAACAATCGAATGAGTTTAAATTAATATTAGACAGTGGTGGTCATTTCCCTAACGATTTTACAACAAATATTTCAAGGGACTTAAAATTATTAGGCATACCCGGCGCATCGCTTTCAGGTGAACAGTTTATTCTCATCCGAAGACTTACTACAAGCATCGAAAATATTTTCCGTTGGTTTACAGTGGAAATAAGAGAAACGTTTCCCGGCCTCACAAAAGTGATTGATCAAAATTATTATGAGAAAAACGTAAAGGTTTTAATAGATGAAATTTTAGATGAAACCGGAACAGTAAAAGATAAAGCAAGTGATGCTTTGCATGATATCCGTATGAAGCTTTATAAAAAGCGTGGGGAATTAAGAAGAATGTTCGATCGGATAGTTGCAAGACTTAACAAGCAGGGTTTTCTTGCAGACATTGAGGAAAGTTTTATGAATGGTCGACGGGTTTTGGCAGTAATGGCTGAACAAAAAAGAGTTGTAAAGGGTGTACTTCACAGCGAAAGTGAAAGTCGCAAAACCAGCTTTATAGAACCCGAAGAAACAACAGAATTAAACAACGAAATTTTTTCGTTGGAGTATGAAGAAACCAAAGAAATCTACCGCATTTTGCGTATGCTCACGCAGCAAGTTGGCATGTATGCAACTTTATTAAAAAGCTATCTAGATGTAGCAGGAGAATATGATTTTATAAGAGCGAAAGGTAAACTGGCTCAGGAATTGAATGCTGCACATCCACAATTAGTGGAGCGTGCACACCTTCATTTAATAAAAGCATATCATCCTTTGCTTTATCTATTTAATAAAAAGAATGGCAAGCCAACCTTTCCTACAGATATTTTGTTGAATGACGATGCGAGTATTCTTGTTATAAGCGGACCAAATGCTGGCGGCAAAACCGTTACCATGAAAACCGTGGGATTATTACAGGTAATGCTGCAAAGCGGTTTGTTGGTGCCCGCAGATGCTGATAGCACAATGGGGATTTTTAAACAGATTCTAATTCATATTGGCGATACGCAGAGCATAGAATTTGAACTAAGTACTTATTCATCGCACTTAAAAAACATGAAACATTTTATAGAAAATGCCAATGGTAAAACATTGTTTTTTATAGATGAATTAGGCAGTGGCAGTGACCCAAATTTAGGTGGTGCCTTTGCAGAGGTAATTATGGAAGAGCTGGCTTTTAAACATGCTTATGGTATTGTAACTACGCATTATCTTAACTTAAAAGTGATGGCCAACAAGGTAAAAGGCATCATAAATGGTGCGATGCAGTTTGATGAAGAAAAATTATTACCACTGTATAAACTGCAAATTGGTAAGCCGGGCAGTTCGTACACATTTTCTATTGCTGAAAGAATTGGTTTAGATAAAAAATTAATAAGCCGGGCCAGAAAATTAGTTGATGAAGACCAGTTTAGGTTAGATAAATTATTGAACCGTACGGAGCAGGATCTTCAAAAACTCGATGCCGAAAAATTAACTTTAGCTGAACTCCTAAAAGAAAACGAAGCACTAAAGAAAGAAATGCAGCGGATTGTAAAAAAAGAAACGCACCAGCAGGATATGGAGCGCATGCAGGAGCAAAATAAAATTTCTGCAGAAAAAATAGCTTATTTAAAAGACATGGAACGCCG
>JANLVW010000512.1:0-1107 GCA_031364205.1 Ferruginibacter sp. | reverse complement strand
GCAGTTGCAAGCAGGAAGCCGATGATTGTACCTTTGATATTATTTTTCATGTTTAAGTTTTTAACTACGAAATATTTATTACACCAAATGTAGGGGTATTTTTTATATTACGAAATAATTCGGAGATTAATATTTCCCTTTAACAATTTTTTAAATTTTGAAAGGTTGACTCGAATACATAAATAGGTAAGCAATAATTTTGTTTCAATTGAATTGCAACAGAACTTTTCGTTAAAAACTTTTACAACATTTGTTTCACAACATCAATCACGCTATGCAATTCACTTATATTCTGTCCGCCTGCTGTTGCAAGATTTTTTTGGCCACCCCCACCACCTTTTATAAGGCCGCTTACATTTTCCTTTATAATCTTAGCGGCGTCTAAATTTTTAGCGGCTACTACAGTATCGCTTATACCAATCGCAACATGTGCCTTACCACCAACGTTTGCGCACAATACAACTACATGGTCATGAAGATGGTTTTTTAGATCGGTACAAAGTTTTTTAAGTGCATCTGCATTAGGTACTTCTATTATTTCGCCTACAAAAGTAATGTTGTTTATTATCTGGTCTTTCTGCAATAATTCGTTTCTTATTCCAACAAGTTGTCTGGCCTCCAACGATTCTATTCTTTTGGTTAGAAAACCGTTTTCCATTTGCAGTGCTTCAATTGATTTGCCTGTATCTTTCGGATTTTTAAGTAAAATCTTCACAGTATTTATTTCTGCAAAAGTTGTATTTATTAAAAGCTCAGCTGCTTCGCCGCTTACCGCTTCAATTCTCCTAACACCTGCTGCAACTGCGACTTCGCTGCGTATTTTAAAAAAACCTATTTCACCCGTATTGCCAACATGCGTACCGCCACATAATTCTAATGAATACTTTTCATCTATTGTGACTAACCTAACCATATCGCCATATTTTTCACCAAACAGAGCCATAGCTCCGGTTTTAATTGCCTCTTCCTTATTCATACTTTTAATTACAACCGCTATATTTTCTCTTACTTTTTGATTTACCATTTTCTCCACTGCTGCAATTTCTTGATCAGTCATTTTTGCAAAATGCGAAAAATCAAAACGAAGGTTATCTTCATTTACCATAC
>JANLVW010000454.1:0-1014 GCA_031364205.1 Ferruginibacter sp. | reverse complement strand
TGTAGTTGCAGGCTCAATACTTTCCTCCCATTCCTTACAAACTTTTCCAAGAAAAGCAGGATCTGCATTTTCATTCTCTGTAAAAAAATGTCCTTCCTGTTTATCTTTTCCATACCAGCCTATGGCAGATGCGCTAACAATAATCTGCACTTTGTGCTCATTGTTTTTTAAAGTATCTAATATTAATTCGCTGCTGTTTATCCGACTGTTCCGTATTTCATTTTTATATTCAGCAGTCCATTTTTTATCCATTACACCTGCTCCTGCAAGGTGTATTATTGCATCAGCTTTTTTTACAGCATTTACATCAATTTGTTTATCATTTACATTCCACAATGCGTATGATATATTTTTCTGTGTTGCAACATCTTTTAAAGTTCTGGTTAAAATAATTACTTCATAGTTTTTTTCAACCAGTTGTTTTGCCAGTGCTTTTCCTACAAGTCCTGTACCACCCGTTATCAATATAGTTCTCATTTTATGTTGTTTTATAGATAAAGTTATTTAACAATTTTGTGCCCAAATTTGTTTTTACAATAACATGATAAAGGGTTTTTAAATTCGTAATTTTATGAAAATATATTCTGTCTATGAAGCGTAATTTTTTTCTGATAGTTGCTTTATTTTTTTGTTGTACAATTAATAGCTTTTCTCAAAACATCACCTATTCAGAAGTTGAGAAAGCGGACTCCCGCAATATGAACTTTGAAATACTCGGTAATTTCTCCGATAATTTTCTTGTTTATAAAAATCTCAATAGACGCCAGGCTCTTACCATTTACGACAATAATATGGCTATTAAAGAGAATATCAAACTGGACTTTATTTCTGACAGAACGTATAACATTGATTTTCTTACCTACCCTGATCATTTTTTAATGGTTTGGCAATATGAAAAAGGAAATACTATTTATAGCAAAGCAGCCCGTATGAATGAACAGGGTAAATTAATAGGTACAATAATAGATCTTGATACAACAAGGCAAAGTTTTTTCTCCAGTAAAATACATTATT
>JANLVW010000352.1:0-1312 GCA_031364205.1 Ferruginibacter sp. | reverse complement strand
GCGTGTTCTAAAAAACGGCAACCTACGAATTGGAACAATAATGAGTTTTATAATGGGTTTTGGTTTATATGGCTCTACATTTATTATTCCTTTATACACACAAAGTGTGTTAGGATGGACAGCTTACCAGGCTGGTGCGCTTTTGATACCAGCTGCAATAATGACGGCTATTATGATGCCAATGATAGGTAAATTATTAACCCGGGGCATTAAACCACAATACCTTGTTGCAGCCGGCATGCTGGTATTTTTTGTTTACAGTTTTTGGGGGTTTAGGATTGTTTCACCCGATACGGGAAAAGATGATTTTTTCTGGATGCTGATTGCCAGAGGTATAGGTTTGGGCTTATTGTTTATTCCAATAACTGCGTTATCATTGTCCTCATTAAAAGGTCAGGAAATTGGCCAGGGTGCTGCTTTTACAGGTATGATGAGGCAATTGGGAGGTTCATTCGGCATTGCTGTAATAACTACTATTTTGTCAAGAAGAAATATGTCGCACAGAAATGAATTAATTTCTAAACTTAATATCAACGATATAAATGTTCAGGAAAGAATAACGATGTTGCAAAAATCGTTTGTTGCAAAAGGTCTTACACCGGATATTGCATTAAAATCTAGTTACAAAGTCCTGGATTTTACGGTTACAAAACAGGCAGCTGTTTTAAGTTACATGGATATATTTTTATACCTCGGCATAATGTTTCTCATTTGCCTGCCCATTGTGCTTTTTGTAAAACAATCAAAAAGTAAAGAAAAAGTGGATTTAAGCAGCGCACATTAAAGTTCAATAATGGACAAATTTTTAAAGGCTGCGGGATAGCAGCGGCACCGCATTAAAGCGGAGGTATAGCGTATAGCCCGAACTTCTGTTTAAAAAAATTATAAAGTTTACAGCTACAAAGAATTTTTAAAAAAATGTAAACCGTTAAAACCGTGTGAAGGTTTTATGTCGTAGATATTTATGGTAATTGCATGCCATATCCACCTCTATTTAAATAACCACGCTGAGCAGACCTTTTGTTACTGGCAAATTTTTACATCATTTTAAATAAAAAATTTATGAAAAGAAAAATTTATGCAGCTATAATGTTGTGTGCAATGGTTGTTAATACCTTTCCTGCTTGGGCATCGAGCCATAGAGAAGCTCCAATGATTGCTGATGATCCATTGGCAGATAACACGGATGTGTATGCTTTTAAAAGCCCTACAAATCCAAACAAAATAATTTTAATTGCCAACTACATTCCATTTCAATTACCACAGGGAGGGCCCAACTTTTCCCATTTTAGCGAAGATGTTCGGTATGAAA
>JANLVW010000348.1:0-6628 GCA_031364205.1 Ferruginibacter sp. | reverse complement strand
ATATGTATTTTTTCTTCTTTCCTCTTCCGTTTTTTTATCGAAGAGGGCGCTTAAATCTGCCAGGTTATCGCCCATAAGCAAAACAACTTCGTAACGATCAATAACCTGCTGCCGCCTTGCTTCTTTGCTGGATGTACCAACTTTTGTATACAGATGAATTTCATCAGCATTTGGTAAATTAAAGCGTTGTAAATTTTTTAAAGTACTTGTACGTTCTCTGTCTTCTCTATTTGTAATATAAAAAACCTGAATGTTTTTTGAAGCAATGTATTTTAAAAAAGCTGCTGCACCTGGCATCGTGTCGGCTGCAGATTTATCTGTCCATTCGTACCAGGAAGCTGTTGTATATTCTAAACCCTGATAAGCCTGATGCACGGCATAAGCGCTGTTGTCTAAAATGGTTTCATCAATATCTATTATGATGGCCTTGGGTTTTTCGGTTTGCGCCACATAACTGTCAACACGAAGTTTTGCAATATTGTAACCCTGCAAACACAAAGCCCGGTATTCCGCTGCCCGTTGCTGAAAAATGGAAGAGAATAACTTTCCATTTAAACTGATATTTTGTGGCATTGTTTGAGCCGAAATCACTGAAGGTTTTGTGGTGATTTCTTTGCTGCTCTTACAGGAGAAAGCTAAAAATGCAAGAAATGGTAGGCAATATTTCATCATGATTTTTTTATAAGAAAGTAAATTTAGCAGATTTGTTTACTAATAAACAGAAATGATTTTATTAAAAAACTGGAAAGAGGTTTAAAATCACATTTAACACCCCGAGTTAATAATTCTAAGCAATTTTACAGTTATGAAAATAATTGTAATTCCACTTTGTATAATCCTTTTTCTGTTTGGGTGCAACAGCACTAAAAAAATCCCGGTAACAAGTACATCAAATAATAATAATGTGCAACAGGCAAAAGATTTAAAAAATCTTCAACAAAGCGGAATAGATTTTTTGGCAGAAGGTAACCAACCTTCAAACTGGAGGTTAACGATTAACTATGATGATACAGTAAGATTTACAGCAGATGACGGACTGGCTTTAAAATTTGCTTATAATCAACTCAAAAAAGATGAAAATGAGGAAAGAAGGATTTTCACTGTCGCATTAAAATCAGGAAATGTAACTATCAAAATAAATGAAAAAATTTGTGCGGTAACAACGATTAGAGAAATTCTTAAAAAAGAAGTAAATGTTGTTTTCAACAATACAACTTACAGCGGTTGTGGAAAATTTTTAGCAGATGAAAATCTCAATGCAAAATGGTTGTTGGAGAAAATTGGAAATACTCCAGTGGTAACAAATGAGTACAACAGATTACCGGAGATAAATATAAATATTGTAGAAGGTAACGTTTCTGGGAACGATGGTTGCAACAGCGTTAGAGGAAAAATTGAAGTGCAGGGAAAACGAATAAAATTTTATCAAATTTTAAGCACTAAAATGGGCTGTAATAAAAAAAGCATAGAAAAAATAATAACAGCTCAAATATCAGGACAAATAGTGAGCTATTATTTTAAAGAAGGTAAACTGCACCTCTATTTGCCCGACGATAGTTTAATGGTATTTAAAAAAGGTTAAATAAATATTTTTACTGTGTTTAATTTAAAAAATAAAACCAAATAATATGTTTGATCAGTTAATGAATCTCGTAAAACAATATTCAGGCGATGCTGTAATAAATAATCCGGATCTACCAAATGAGCAAAACGATGCTGTTATTAGTACAGCTTCGGGTTCAATTATGGATACATTAAAAGGAATGATGAGAGGAGGTGGTGCAGCAATTGTATTAAATTTATTTAGCCAAAACAGAAATGAAGATGTGAACAAGCATCCTGTAACACAAAATGTTTCATCTAATCTTGTTCCTACATTAATGAATAAGTTTGGTTTTGATAGTGACAAAGCCGGTGGAATTGCCAGTTCAGTTATCCCAATGGTAATGAGCAAACTGGTTAGCAAAACCAACAACAGCACTGACAACAGTTTTGATTTGCAGGGGATTTCTAACAGCCTTAGTGATAACAAAACCGGTGGAATGGATATTGGTAGTCTCTTATCTAAATTTGGCGGGAGCGGTCTTGATAAAAATAATGATGGGCAGGTAAATCTTGCAAATCCTACAGCTGCATTCACCGGTAATAATTCGCAAACAAACGAACAAAATCCACAACAGGGCGGCGGTGGAATAATGGATACTTTAAAAGGTCTTTTTGGTAAATAAAAAAATAGTATACAATTAAAAAAGGTCAAACAGATAATAGACTGTTTGACCTTTTTTACATTTATAGAAATCTATTTAATTAACTTCCAAACCCCAGTTGATTCCTTTTTGCGTAGCCGGAACTCCTTTCTTTATCCAGTCTGCAGCAGGCGCATCTTTTAAATAATAATCAAAAAACTGACCTAATCTTACCGACAGATCTTTCCGGTTTTTTCTTTCAACAAGGTTGTGATCTTCTCCGTTGTATTCCAACAACCAAACTTTTTTACCCAATCTTTTCATGGCAGTAAACAATTCAATACTTTGGTACCATGGTACGGAACCATCTGCATCGTTGTGCATTAGTAACAAAGGAGTTTTAATTTTATCAGCCGCAAACAGTGGCGAATTTTTTATGTATAGATCTGGTCTTTGCCAAAGTGTAGCGCCAATTCTACTTTGCGTTTTTTCGTATTGAAACTGCCTGTTTATACCAACGCCCCATCTTATTCCTCCATAAGCACTCGTCATGTTACTAACCGGTGCACCTGCTCCGGCAGCTCTAAACATATTTGTTTTGGTAACAAGATATGCAACCTGGTAACCTCCCCAACTTTGCCCCTGTATAGCCATTCTGTTACTGTCAACCCATGGCATTTTTGCGAGCATTTTTGCAGCACTCACAACACTGTTGTAAGCACTTTGACCTGGCTCACCTTCTTTATAATAGATATTAGGATCAAAAACAAGATACCCATTGCTTACAAAATAAGGAATGTTTATTGTGGAAGCACTTGGCGCAGGCGATCTGTAGTTATACAACAGATCTGAATTGCGTTCGTAAAAGTATAGTATTACAGGATATTTTTTTGTCGGATCAAAGTTTTCAGGTTTAAATAAAAGTCCTTCACTCATTTTTCCGTCAAACATTTTCCAGCGGATCAGTTCTGCAGAAAGCCAATTATAATCTTTCTGTTGAGCAGCAACATCAGTCAGTTTTTTTGATTGTTTAAAATCATCTGTTACATAAAGTTCAGAAGCTCCAATATCAGATTGGGTAAAAATATATTTTTCACTATCTTTTGCCTTAAGTGGAGAAGAAAACGAGTGTGCACCTGAATGTAACAGTACCGGATCTTTAACCTCATCAACATTTACACTATAAAATCCACCATTTTTATTTGTTTTGTTCTGGCTTCTTAACAATATTTTTTCTGTTGAATTAATGTAACGTTTTTCAGGATCTGTATTTATATAATCAAACTTAGTTTTATTTTTTCTTCCAAATCCATTGGTCATGTTTACAGGAGCTGCAATAGCCAAAGGATCTACTTTCCAGATATCATACTCATCCTGTATTAAAATATATTTATCATCTGCTGTAAACCCTGCAACTCCAATTTCATTTGCATAATCGGGTACATCATTTTCTGTATCAAATAAAGGTATTTTAATTTTATCCGTTATGTTTTTTACAGAAGAATTTGCTGTGTTGTAAGCAAAATAATTTTGCTTAACAGCATCATACCAGTAAACATATTTACCCATTGGCGATGCTGTTAATCTACTAATGTTATTTTTAGAAATCAATGAACTTTTACCTGTGTTTACATTAATCAAAAAAGCATTTGTAAGCGTTCTGCCTTCCCATTGTGAAGCAATTCTATTTCCTTTTGTAGACTGAGCCAGAACAAACGGAGCATTTCCTTCGTTTATCAAAAAAATGTTTTCTGATGAATCGGTACCAAGTTGTACAAGTGTGTTTTGCCCGGGCACAGCAACAGCGCTGAAACTCCTTTTTAATTCCTGCTGCAATTGCTTTAATTGTTGCGGTTGCAAATAATCATCATTATATGCCCACACATCCAGCCGTGCAAGCTCAAAATCTACAAGTGTTGTATCCTTTTCAGGGATAATATAAGCAGTTCCAAAAAAAAGTTTTTTACCGTCTTTGCTAAATTTTAAATCCGCATTTTCACTGATGGTATTTCCTTTTATAATACCTGGTGTATTTCTGTCAGCCTGTAAAATGGCACTGTCTCTTCCATTATTATAATACCATAATTTGTAAAACTTTTGCAACGATTTTGCAGTACTGTCACGTTCTGCAACAAATGCAAGTTGTTGCCCATCTTCATCAAAAACGAAATTTTTCGCATCATTAAAACCTTTCATGATGGTATCAATTTTATCTGACTTAAGGTTATATAAAATTACACTTGCTTTGCTTAATGTATCTTTTGATGCCTTAGTAGTTTCTATTAAAATTTTGGTCCCGGTTTTATCAAAATAATATTCGCTGACCAGTTTAAATATTTTAATCTTTCCCGTTATTAAATTTTTTACAGAAAGTTCTGTCCCTTCCTGAATTTTATCAGCAACTGCATCATCGCCTTCTCCATCCACAAATAAATCCTTGACTTTTTTGTATATTTCTTCAACTGCTTTTTGTGTAGCAGCAATAACTTCGGCTTTTTCTATTTTACCCTTTACAGAATCAAGAGACTTTCTAAAAAGTGAATCAGCAATTTTAACCAGACCATCAATTTTCATTTTTAATGAATCCGAAATAGTTTTTTTTGCACTGGTATCGGGCAAAGGTTTTTCGGCCAGATAGGCTACCCAACCGCTGCTTTTTTCAGGCGTTTTAAACGTTTTTACAAGTGGGGTTTTAATGATACTGTCTGTTCCCAGCAATATAATTGCCATAGAATCTTTAGGCATTTCCTCAGGCTTTTTTTTCTTAATGCGAGCTTGTCTTGTATCCTGATAGCGGGGCTTTATTTTAAAAACAACATAACGGTTATCTTGTGAGATTACAGGTGCATAACCTCTTTCCATTTCACGGTTATTTCCATTAACCATGTCATTGATAACTAGCAACCCATCCCCTTCCTGTGGAACGATTGTGTAAACAATATAACGACCGTTGTTGCTGATAATTTTTTCGCCCACTGATTTCCAGCCATCGTAAACAGCATGTGTAAGCGGATTTTTGTTTTGTGCTTTAACTATAAAAAATAAAAACAATAGCAGAAAGGACAGTAAAGTTTTAATCATGATGGATGTATAGTTTTAAACGAGGGTTAAGATAATACAAAATTATAATCCATCAAATTTTCAATGCAAAAGGTTCAATTCCAGTTGCTTTTCCTTTAAGTTCTATAATACACAAACTCTCTAACTAAAAAGTTTTTAAGTTGTTTTTTTCAACAAGGTCTTTTGAAACTATATATTTTTTATTGAGTTCGTTGCATGTCCTTCTAATACGGGCATTAGTATTCATCGTATCACCAATAATAGCTAGATCATTTTTTATAACACCGATTTCGCCTACGGTTATATCTCCTAAAAGAATACCAATTCTAAATCAAGGAATTATATTATACACCCGGCGATAATGTTGACTCCGCAGTTGGATATTTTACGTCCCGTAATAACAGAAGCCGGACAGATTTTAATATTTTCTTTGTTATATTTACAGGGTACAATAAATTCATTGCCCACATGCTGATAAATAATTCCATGATGCTCAATTAATGTAATAAATTATAAATAAATTGTATAATAAATAAAAAATAATTTTGGTACCCATGTTTTTCTGAAATTGGAATGGGCCTTTTAAATCTTTAAACATAATTATACGATTTTCAATTCTGGGTTTTAAATATTTCCCTGCAAGTATATCAAGAAAAACGCCCGGTACATATTTATCATTTATTTCAAGATAAAGCTGAGTTAAGGCAAATAAAGTAAGCCTGTACAAAGTTCTTATTAAAAGTCAGTTGCCATTGATTGTATATTGATAAAAATCTTAACTACCTTTTTTAAAATTCAAATTTTCAACAAAAATATTATCTGTCCGATAAGCCAAAAAATTCATGATTAGATCAGCAAAAATCAGGGTAAGCGTTTTGGCAAAAAAGTTAAGCAGAATTGGGCGTCCTTAAAAATATTTCCTAAAGTATAAACAAAAAGATAGCCCATAATACCACTCATTAAAAATACAAGCAATTCTCTTTTTATTATAGATTTAGTATTGCTTTGTGTGTCATTGTAATTAAGAATTGTGATAATGCTGTCAATTAAAGTCCAGAATAATGCAATAAATATTACCCGCCATATTCGGTATTTTTTTATTCCCTGAAAAATAGAAAATTTGAAAACTGATGTTAACATGATATTTGGTTCAGGTAATCATAAATATCATTTTGTGTATTATTTGCAACACCAAAAACATATTAGCGAAGCTGCTCACCATTAGTAAAATTCGTTATGATTTGGTATTATATTGCCATTGTATTCGAAAGTTGTAAATTAATCTTTGACTACAATCCGGTTCATAATATCTATATCGTTTTCAATTATTTTTTTAAGGTTTCTTGGAATGAAATCTTCCAAAACCAAAGCAACTAATACAT
>JANLVW010000337.1:0-3111 GCA_031364205.1 Ferruginibacter sp. | reverse complement strand
GTTAAAGTTTGCGTCAGATTGTGGGCATGCTTTTCTTAATGCTTATCTGCCCATTGTTGAAAAAAGAAAAAATCTTCCTTTTACAGAAGTTCAAAAATACTGGCAGGAAATACGGAGAGGTCGTTATGTAGAATTTAATTTGGTGCATGACAGAGGAACATTATTTGGGCTTCACACAAATGGAAGAACCGAAAGTATTTTAATGAGTCTTCCACCAACTGTAAGATTTGACTATGATTACCAACTCAAAAAAAACAGTGAAGAAGAAAAGATTCAGGAAGTTTTTTTAAATCCCAAAAATTGGATTGACGAAATTTCAAACGAAGAAAAGAATGCATGGGCTCAGAAAACTAATACTCGCTAAACTGGAAATCTTCACTTCATCATTGACTATTCACATATTTACAATTTAATACAATGTATTTACAAAAAAGAGGTAGAATTTTAAGGCAATCTCCAGCAATAAGAAGTTTGGTTGCAGAAACTATCATAACTCCAAATGATTTTATTGCTCCGCTTTTTATTGTGGAAGGAAATCATGTTAAAGAAGAAATTTCTTCTATGTCCGGCTACTATAGGTACAGTTTAGATAATACGGTTGAAGAAGTAAAACATATGTGGGCATTGGGTTTAAAGGCTGTACTGTTGTTTATTAAGTGCGATGATAATTTAAAAGATAATAAAGGTACAGAAGCATTAAACTCTAATGGATTAATGCAACGAAGCATTAAAGCTATTAAAAATGCAGTGCCCGAAATGATTGTTATGACGGATGTAGCACTCGATCCATTTTCAACTTTTGGCCATGATGGAATTGTAGAAAATAACCAGATTGTAAACGACCCAACAGTGGAAGTATTGGCGGCAATGAGTGTGAGCCATGCTGCAGCAGGTGCCGATATTGTAGCCCCAAGCGATATGATGGATGGAAGAATAGGAGCCATCAGAAAAGCACTGGAACAGAATAATTTTACAAATACAGGTATACTTAGTTACAGCGCAAAATATGCTTCCTGTTTTTATGGTCCTTTTAGAGATGCGCTTGATAGTGCGCCAGGTTTTGGTGATAAAAAAACTTACCAGATGGATTTTGCTAACCGCAAAGAAGCCATCAAAGAAACATTGTTGGATGTAGAAGAAGGTGCTGATATTGTAATGATAAAACCTGCATTAAGTTATCTCGATATAATTCGGGAAGTAAAAAATGTGGTAAATGTACCGGTGGCTGCATACCAGGTAAGTGGCGAATATGCCATGATAAAAGCTGCTGCAGAAAAGGGCTGGCTGAATGAAGAGAAAGCGATTTTTGAAACAGTCAGTTCTATAAAAAGAGCCGGTGCAGATCTAATAGCAACATACTTTGCGAAAGATATTGTTAGGATATTAAATAGTTAGTATTGAGCGCATCGCATTAAAATGACAAAAGACAAAAGACAAAAGACAAAAGACAAAAAATAAAAGATAAAAGACAATTCACCATTCCCAAATCACCAATGAACAATACAACAAGTAATAAACTTTTTGAAGAAGCAAAACAATATATTCCTGGCGGTGTTAACTCACCGGTAAGGGCTTTTAAAAGCGTGGGAGGTAGCCCAATTTTTATAAAAAAAGCAGAAGGAACTTATCTGTATGATGAAGATGGTAATAAATATATTGATTGTATTTCGTCGTGGGGACCAATGATTTTAGGGCATGCATATCCAAAAATTACAGCAGCAATACAGGAGCAGGTCACAAAAGGTACAAGCTATGGTGCCCCAACGGAGCTTGAAACAAAAATGGCTAAACTTATAAAATCAATGGTACCCAATGTTGATTTATTGAGGATGGTAAACAGCGGAACGGAAGCTTGCATGAGCGCCATTCGCTTGGCCCGTGGTTATACGGGAAAAAATAAATTTATAAAATTTGATGGCTGTTATCATGGTCATGCAGATGCCTTTTTAGTAAAAGCAGGGAGTGGTATGGCTACATTAAATATTCAAAATGTACCGGGAATAAGTGATGCAGTTGCAAAAGATACTTTGGTTGCTTCTTATAATAATATTGAAGAAGTAGAAAAATTAGTTGCAGAAAACAAAGGAGAAATTGCTGCTATTATTATTGAAGCTGTTGGCGGAAACATGGGTTGTATTTTGCCTGCTCCGGGGTTTTTAGAAGCCATTAGAAAAATTTGCGATGATGAAAAAATTGTATTGATTTTTGATGAAGTGATGACAGGTTTTAGATTAAGTGCCGGTGGTGCACAGGAACTTTTAAAAATTGATGCAGACTTAATAACTTATGGTAAAATTATTGGTGCAGGTCTACCGGTAGGCGCTTTTGGCGGTAAGAGAGAAATAATGGAATGTATTGCTCCACTGGGAAATGTTTACCAGGCAGGAACACTTAGTGGCAATCCATTGGCTATGATGGCAGGGTTTACTTTACTTTCTGAACTTAAAAATAATCCTTCTATTTACGAAGAATTGAATGCCAAAACAGAAATGTTGCATAAAGGGTTAGAAGAAGTTTTTAACAACTCCAAATTAGCTGTTCAAATTAATAGATTGGGTAGTATGATCAGTGTACATTTTTCTCAAAAACCGGTTACTGACTTTGCATCTGCCGCAGATTGTAACAATGAACTCTTTAAAAAATATTTTCATTTTAATTTAGATAATGGTATTTATTTGCCACCCTCTGCATTTGAAAGCTGGTTTTTAAACAATGCTTTATCGCAGAGCGATATTGATCATATTATTAAAGTTGCTAAAGACTTTTGCGAATTGTACAATTAAATTATTGCAACATTTTTTGCATGCGTAAAACACGGTCTTCCAGTTTTTCTGACGAAACTGTTTCTCTAATGCTGTCAACTTTTATGGGGAAACAAAATGGTGTAAGTTTTACCGGGTAAGTAATTTTGATATCACTTTTCGCAATTCGCTGCAGCATATTTCGTAAACGTATTTCATCCATTTGTTGCTGCATCACTTCATTGTATGCCTGGCGTAATAAAAGACTGTTGGGCTCATATTCTGACAATACATTAAACAATAAACTTGCAGAAGATTGTAAATGTTTTTGCTTCACAAATTCTCCCGGCATTCCCTGAAAAATTAATCC
>JANLVW010000306.1:0-5459 GCA_031364205.1 Ferruginibacter sp. | reverse complement strand
TGAAAATTAATTATCCGTCAGAAGCTAAAGGGCAATTGTATATACCGGGTATAAATACTTTACTGTTTATTGGCTGCTCCGCTGTTGTTTTATATTTTCAAACATCAGGCGCAATGGGCGCTGCATATGGCTTGGCCATTACATTGTGTATGCTTGCAACTACAATACTAATGGCAAATTACATGGTAACCAGAAGAGTAAACCAATACCTGATTTACCTTTTCCTGCTTGTCTTTCTTATTATTGAAATAAGTTTTTTAATAGCCAATCTAAACAAATTCACACATGGTGGTTATGTGGCTTTGCTTGTTGCAGGTTTACTTTTTGGCATAATGTACATTTGGTACAGGGCACGTAAAATTAAAAACCGATATGTAGAATTTGTAAGGGTCGATGAGTATGTACCGAAGCTAGAAGAATTAAGCAACGACACATCTGTTCCAAAATATGCAACGCACCTGGTTTACCTTACAAGTGCAGATAATCCCAAAGAGATTGAGCATAAAATAATGTACAGCATTTTAAGTGGCAAGCCCAAACGTGCAGATATTTACTGGTTTGTACATGTTGATACATTAGATGAACCTTACACAAATGAATACTCCGTTACGCATATTATTCCCAACGATATTATTAGGGTTGAATTTAGACTTGGATTTAGAATTGCACCACGCATTAACCTGATGTTTAAAAAAGTGGTGGAAGATCTTGTAACAAACCGTGAAGTAAATATTACCAGCCGTTACGAAAGCCAGCAGAGAAATAATATGGTCGGCGATTTCCAGTTTATTGTACTAGAGAAATTTCTTAGTCAGGATAATGAGTTACCGTTTTTTGAAAAACTAATTATGAAAGGCTATTTCTGGATAAAGGAATTATCGCTTAGCGAAGAGCGAGGTTTTGGTCTTGAACAAAGCAATGTAGCTGTTGAGAAATTTCCTTTGGTTGTAGCACCCGTTGGAAAGTTAAAAATGAAAAGGGTTTTTCACAATGAAGAAGAAGGATATTAAGAAAGAATGGAGACAGAAGATGTAAGACAGAAGATTTGAGACAGAAGATTTGAGACACGGGCATTTCAATTTTGGTGAAAGCTTAATGTCTATGCCAACTGTATGAATTACATAAACCAAGTAACTGCACACAAACCGGCAATAATTTTATTACATGAAGAAATTAAAACACTGTTTTGCATTTTAGAGAAGCTAGTATAAGCGACATTTTTCAGATGCAAATTGTGCGTAACTCCGTTAAAGAAAATCAATTAAGTAACCCGACACTGATTAAGGATACCGATTACGAAGAATATTTATTGTCAAGAGGAAAAGGCTGGATTTGTGAAGTGAACAATAGTGTTGTAGGATTTGCCATTGTAGATTTACAGGAAAATAATATTTGGGCGTTGTTTGTTACACCCGCAAATGCAGAAAAGGGAATAGGTAAAAAACTGCACTCATTAATGTTGAATTGGTATTTTAAACAAACACAACAAACAGTTTGGCTTGGTACAGCTCCCAACTCCCGTGCTGAAATTTTTTATACAAAACAGGGATGGACAAAAGTGGGCATGCATGGCAACAACGAAATAAAATTTGAAATGACTTTCAACAAATGGAACGCTTTGGTACAAGAATAAATTCTTTTTTTAATGAAGACCATTACTGCACAGGAACTAAAAAAAATCATTGCTTCAGAAGAAGATTTTTTGATGATAGATGTGAGAGAAGATTTTGAACATGAGCATTTTAATATTGGCGGAAGCCTAATGCCAATGGGAACCGTACTTCAAAACCTACAACAAATTCCTACAGATAAACCGGTAATATTTTATTGCGAAAAAGGTATTCGCAGTGTAATCGTTATCCAAAAATTAGAAGAAGGATATGGTTATACAAACCTTATTAATCTTACCGGTGGCATGAAGGCCTGGAGAAACGAAACTTCATAATAAAAATAATTGTTTACTTTTCGTTTTAATTGAACAGCACATTACTCTATATTATTATTGGCTATTTGGTATTACTGGCAATTGTATATTTTATACAGGACCGCTTTATTTTTAAGCCTGAAAAACTTAAGCAGAATTTTAAATACGAATACAATATTCCTTTTAAAGAATTGTTTTTTGATGTTGAACAGGGTGTAAGAATTAACGGGCTTCACTTTAATGTAAAAGATCCTTTAGGTCTTGTGCTTTATTTTCATGGCAATACAAGAAGTATAAAAGGCTGGGCAAAATATGCAAAAGATTTTTTAAAATATCGGTACGATGTGGTGTTGGTAGATTACCGGGGCTTTGGTAAAAGCACCGGTAAAAGAAATGAGCATGCTATGTTGCAGGATATGCAGTTTGTTTACGATACACTGGCAGTGCAGTATACAGAACATCACATTATTGTTTATGGTCGCAGCCTGGGCAGTGGGTTTGCAGCAAAAATTGCAAGTGATAACAAGCCACGCTATTTGATATTGGATGCGCCTTATTTTAATTTTGCAAAAGCAATAGAACGTTTTTTACCCATTTTACCTATCCGTTATATTTTACGCTACCAGTTGCGAACAGATAAATGGATAAGGCATGTAAACTGCCATACATACATTATTCACGGTACAGAAGATTTTATAATTCCTATCAGTAACAGCGAAAAACTTCAGCAAATAAATCCTCAAAAAATAACTTTACTGCGTATTGTTGGTGGTGGTCACAATAACCTGCCATCCTTTCCATCATACCATAATTTATTAAGAGATATTTTACAATACTAATTTTAATGCATGAAGGTTAAAAGAAAAAAAATGGTTGGTTGGATAAAAATTATATTGCTGTTATACGCCTCAATTGGTATTGTATTGTTTTATCTGCAGGATAAAATATTATTTCATCCTAAAAAGTTAGATGCTGATTTTCTTTACAAATTCAAGGATCGTTTCGAGGAAATAAATATCCCTTTTAATGATACCGATACAATGAATCTTATAAAATTTTTACCTGATAAAATACCGGTAAAAGGGGTGGTAATTTATTTTCACGGCAATATGAAAAACATAGAACATTACGCAACATTTGTTGGTCCGTTTCTAAAGCAGGGTTACGAAGTATGGATGGAAGATTATCCAGGTTTTGGAAAAAGTACGGGATCTATAACCGAACAAAAATTATACGAACAGGCTTTGCAGGTAAAGAAGATGGCTGAGGTAAAATTTCATTCAGATAGTATTATCATTTATGGTAAGTCTTTAGGTACAGGCATTGCCGCAAATCTAGCAAGCCGTACAAAAGCAAAAATGCTTATTTTAGAAACGCCTTATTACAGCATTCCTTCAATGTTTAGCAGCTATGCTTTTATGTACCCAAATGAACAGATGAGTAATTATAAACTTCCTACTAATTTGTTTTTGCAAGATGTTGCATTCCCGGTAATTATTTTTCATGGCACAAGTGATGGAGTCATCCCTTATCGTAATGCAAGAAAATTATTATCAGTCTTAAAACCAACTGATAAATTTATCACTATAGAAGGGGCTTCTCACAACAATGTAAATGCAAACCCACGATATTTTAAAGCAATAGATTCTTTGTTGAGGTAAAAAATGCATCTATATAACTGTCAGGCTGAACCTGTAGAAGTTGATATGTTTGTTAAATAACTTTCTACAGGCTTAAGTTGACAGCATAATATTTCAAAGTGTTTATTGCTTAAATTTTAATCACTTTAATACTCTATATATCCCTTAACGTAACACTCTCTTTTTTTACAACTAACTTATGTTTCATGCCATGTTTTAGCGCAAGGTTCTGTTCCGCATGGCTTACAGGGAAATCAAAGCAAACAGGATAACCATATTCAGCAACCTGCTCTAAAACAATATCATAAATATTTTTTCCAAAGGGTCTCTCTGTATCTTTTAAATCTGAGAAACCACCAATAATAAGCGCGGATAATTTTTTTAATTTGCCACTCCTATTTAGCTGAACAAACATCCGGTCAATGTGATACAATTGCTCGTCTAAATCTTCTAAAAATAAAATGCAGTTATTTGTTTTTACGTCAGATGAAGTCCCAATGCCGTTTGTAAAAAGCGTGAGGTTTCCACCAATTAATTTTCCTTGAGCTGTACCTACTTTGTTTAAGATATTTGCATCAATATCGTAAACTGCTTTATTACCTTGCAGTGCTGCAAGCATTGTTTTTACATTATCATTTTCTTGAGCACCATTGAAAGCCGCAGCCATACTTGCATGCAAAGAAATTATTTTAAAATTACTGAAGAGATAAGTATGTAAAACTGTAACATCGCTAAAGCCAATAATCCATTTTGGATGTTTTACAAATTTTTTAAAACAAAGTTTGTCAATAATTCGGCTGATGCCGTATCCACCCCGTGCGCAGAGAATAGCATCAATATTTTTATTATCTAAAAAACGTTGCAGTTCATTTATGCGTTCATCATCTGTACCGCTAAAATAATTTGTGGAACTGCTGCCTACATTTTCCCCAACAATAACATGATATCCTTCCTGCCTTAACGTTGTAATACAGTTGGTAACTTTTTCTGCTGCCATATATCCTGCCGGGCAGCATATTGCAATTGTATCTCCTCTTTTTAAGTACGGTGGAACGGTCATATTTTATGTATTTTTATAGCCTTAAGATTTCAATTTATGCGTTTTTTTTGTTTTTTGCTTTTACTTTGTTCATTTAGTGTAAATGCGCAGCCACCGTGTTCAGATTTTACGCCAGGTGGCACTGCTCAATCAAGTATTTCATTATGTGCAGCTTCAGGTTTTTCACAAACAAATTTACCCGATTGCACAGGGCCTTTTCTGCCTATGGGTGGCTGTCCAGATCCTGTTACTTCCAATAAATCTATTTGGTATAAAATTCATTGTTACAGTACAGGTACATTTGGTTTTTTAATTACACCAAAAAATGCAGGAGATGATTTTGACTTTCAGGTAATGAACATAACCAATAAACAGGCTTCTGATGTTTATACTATGAATTTAACAGTGTCGCTCAATCAAGTATCATCAGGTGGTTCTACAGGATGCACTGGAGCAGGAACCAAAGATTACAATTGTGCAAGTTCTAGCAGTTCGCCTTACAACAAGCTGTTAAACGTTTTGGCAGGAGATGATTATTTATTAATGGTTACAAGGTTTTCAAATTCTGGTATTCAGGGCTATGACTTAACTTTTAACGGCGGTTCAGCAATACTTACAAATCCTTTGCCTCCTTCTGTTACTAAAGTGTCACAGGTCGGTTGCAACCCTTCGCAATTAAAAATAGATCTATCACAAGATGTCCTATGCGGTAGCCTTACTGCTTCTGGTTCTGAGTTTATAATCAGTGGCGGTCCAAATGTAATAACCAGTATCGTTTCTGCTTGCAATACAGGTGCAAATGCATTTTCAACCCTTACTTTAAACATGCAAACTCCGTTATTGCCGGGCAATTATA
>JANLVW010000269.1:0-1983 GCA_031364205.1 Ferruginibacter sp. | reverse complement strand
AGTTCGTGTAGGTTTCTTTATAAATGATGACATTAAAGTTGCTGATAATTTTACATTAACCTTGGGGTTACGTGCGGATAAAACTTCCTTTAACACTGCGGTTCCTATTGATGCTTTTTTAAGAGATTCAGCATTACCTGTTATTAGTAAATCATATGATTTAATGGGTGCTACAGCAGGCCAAAAATTTAAACCCTCATTTTTATTTTCTCCACGTTTAGGATTCAAATATAACATAGATGATCAAAATATCACAATTCGTGGTGGTATTGGTGTTTTTGGAGGTCGTACTCCATTAGTTTGGCCCAGCGGTTTATATTCAAATACAGGCAACATTATAGGTGCTCTTGATACTGCAAGAACTGCCGCACAACTAAATGCTGCAGGAACTCAATATGGTTTACAACAACCGCTAGGAACTCCGATACAATTTAGAAGAGATGTAAATAACCAGCTCACACAATCGGATTTTGGATTGCCATCTAACTTGATTGCATCTCAGGGTGATGTTAATTTAATAGCCAGACATTTTAAACTACCAACTGTTTTAAAATCTTCTTTGGCTGCTGATAAACGTTTTGGAAATGGTTGGACGTTTACTACAGAATTATTATTTACCAAAAATATTTATGAAGTAGACTGGCAAAATATAAATTTTGCTCCTCAATCTGCTAATAATTTAAAGGCAACGGGTCCTGATAATAGGGATATTTATCCAACGGCCGGGGCAACTAAATTTATATACAGACAAGGTGGGGCCACTGCGCTTGCCAGAAATCCATACTCAAATGTTATTTTGATAAAAAATTCTGAAGGTGCCAAAGGATATGCATATAATTTGACCTTGCAAATTTCCAAGGAATCTAAGAACGGTTTTCAGTTTAATGCAGCGTATACTTACGGTAATTCAGAAGTTAATAATGAAGCAGGAAGTTCTGTAAATGTCAGTAACTGGCAGTTTCAGCCAACAGTAAGAGGTCGTAATTACAATGTACTTTCTACATCTGTTTTTGATCTGGGACATCGCATTTATGCTTTGGCTTCTAAGAAATTTACTTATGCTAACAAACATGCTTCTACTACGATAACTTTAAGTTACAATGGTCAGTCTGGTAATCCGTATAGCTATGTTTATTCAGGTGCTATGGTTGGTGATGGCGTAAGTGGTAATGACCTTATGTATATACCTGCAAATAGAGCTGAAATGGACCAAATGGTTTTCACTTCAAAATTAACCGGAACGCAAACACCTGCTGCTACCGCTCAAAATATTACTGATCAAAAAAATCAGTTTGAAGATCTCATAAACAGCGATAAATATTTGCGTAAAAACAGGGGGCAATTTGCAGCAAGAAATGGTGCAAGATTACCATTTACAAATATCTTAGATGCAAACCTTAGCCAGGAATTTATGGTCAAAGTTGGGCAACAAACACATAAAGTTGCGGTAACCTTAGATATTTTTAATCTGACAAATTTAATTAACAGGGATGCAGGAAAAATTTTCTTTTTAGCTAATGACCAAACAAACGTTATTAACTTTAGAGGTTATCAAACAGGTACAACAATACCTACATTTCAGTTTTTTAAACCTATTAATAACAAACCTTACTTAACCAATGACGTTCAAACAAGTGCCAATACAAGCAGTCGTTGGAATGCTCAGTTAACTTTTAGATATTCATTCTAAATACATTTATTTATTAAAAACCCTCCTAAAATTCGGAGGGTTTTTAATGCCCAAAAATTTAAAAGGGTAACATTTTCTTAAAATATCTGTATTCAATTTTAAGGCAGCTTTGCATCCAAAACCAAAACAAAAATTATAAAAAGAAAATTACTTTTTTACTTATTTTTTTAATGCTGTATTTCGTTTGCATTTGATCAAGAAACCACATTAGAAATTCAGGGAATTGTAAAAAATAGCAATACTGCTGTTGACGGTGACACTATAACGGCAATACACCTGCCTACAGGTTCAAA
>JANLVW010000242.1:0-1101 GCA_031364205.1 Ferruginibacter sp. | reverse complement strand
AATAATTTCTTTTCAGTTTTGAAATTGTATTTACAAGAGGGAATTCATTTTCGGGAACTGTATTTACTTTAACAGCAGGGCTGCCATTCCAAACTTCTCCTTTCCCTATTGTTTGATTTGTTTGTAGGTAACTTAAATCCTGCAATTCACTATTTTTTTCCATCACTGTGTTGCCACCAACTACTGCTGAAGATCCCAGATAAGCATTTGCTTTTAGATGTACGCTACGCAATTTTAGCCAACCATTTTCTACCGTTGCATTCTCTATTACACAGCCCGAACTGGTACTTACATTTTCATCAATAGTTAATAAATCTTCTGCACCAATTTGTAAAGTACTTAATGTAGCAGACGGGTGCACTTTTACACCTAACATTCGCAGATATTTTGGATACAATGCTGTGTCAACAATAAATTGAGATGGTAACAATCGCTTCATTGCCTGCCAAAGCCACCAACGGTAATAATGCCAACCCCAAAGTCTGTAATCGCCTGCTTTAAATTTTCCTAAAAACAATCTTTTAAATACTAAAATAAAAGTTGAAAATACAAGTGGAATTAAACTGTATAAAATAAAAGCACTAAAAAGAGCATTAGCATGTCCGTAATCATTTACTACAAAATAATAATAGCTTAAATATGGAAAGAAAATTTGAATAGCTAACAATCCATAAATAAAAAACAGGCTGATGGTTTGTGCGAAATTGCATAAATAATATTGTATCGTTGAGGTACGGGAAAACGATTCTCTTTTATGGGTCGATTTAGTCTGTGTTTTTTCTAAATTTTCTGCAAAAGCCTGCAACGGCCTGTGTTCGTAAATATCTTTTAAAGAAGCATTTTTTAAATTAGCTTTTTGCCTTAAATGAGAAACCAATGTCGCGGCTAACAAAGAATGACCACCTAAATCTGTAAAGAAATCTTTTTGTAAATCAATTTTTTTTCCCGGAAAAACAAATTGTAATGTTTTTATTACTTTAGTTGATACTGAATCATTTTCATTAAAGACTAATTCTGTGGCAGTAGTGCCTGTTTGTATAAACGAGGCGGGAAACGGCAATTTTTTTCTGTCCGTTTTTCCGCTTGGCATTGATGGCATTA
>JANLVW010000236.1:0-1567 GCA_031364205.1 Ferruginibacter sp. | reverse complement strand
TGGACCCTTAACCGAAAATTTTTTAATATTTATTTGATAAAAGTTGTTATCAGTTTTTTTAAAATTACTTGCTATCTCATAATTTGGTTATGTAACCGTTAAATTGAAAAACGAAAGTTGATGGGCTGCGGGATAGGAGTGTAAAGCCCACAGTGCGCCGCTTGCGGCAAACGAGGACTTGTAACGTATAGCCCGAAAAAATGCTGAAAATGGTATATGCAAACAGCCCATAAAAATATAATCTCACTATCGTTAAAAGATTATTCTGCACCATCATTATGGCCACGCTTACCGGATTAATTACCCACTTAATTACCGGTTTCCAAACCTTTCTCGCAATCGCTCCGGTAATAAATAGCGCTGTACAACCTTGACATAGAAGCTTCTTTTGCCTGCGTAATGTATTTGGAAGTATTTTCGGGAATAATGGAACTAAGTGTGGTAGATGCTGCATCGCTAAATGTACTGTGCTTGGAAATGTATGCAGGAAAATTAGGAATGCCTGTTACCGTTTTAATGTCGGGATTTATTTGCGAAGGGCGAGGGGTAATGTAAATTGATTTTGCATCCCAACAAACTACAGCAGCATCAATTAAACTCATATTTAGCAATGCAATATTTCTGGCCCATCTTGCTTCGCTACAATGTTGTTGAACAAAATGGGTGGCTGCAATAGATTTCCAATGCCCGCGTGGCGTGTAAGTGTTTATTCCATCGGCCAAAAAATGTGCAATGCGCAATTGTTCTATGGTTAAATCTATACTGTAAGTATAAACTTCCTGCAATTCCGTTTAAAATTGTGCTGATCAACAACCCCAGATAAATCCATAAATCCGTATCCCAAAACACATATCCATCATAACCTAACCGACTCAAACCCATTGGTGACGGGCAGACCGGGATGATGAGCAGATGTAATGCTGCTTCCTGCAATGGAAAAATTATAAGTTGTACCTGCATTAATTTTTTTACCAAACTTCGTATGTCTATGCATAAACCTAATGTTTTTTTGTGAATGTTATTTCCAGATATTCTTTATTTCCCAAAATTTGATATTGCTGAAACGTGTTTTTTTATTTTTACTTACAACCTCAATTCCTACATTATTCTTTTTAGGAAAGAGTTGAAACGTAAAAACAGCTTCGCCATTGTTTACAAATATTTCTGCAATACTGTTATCAAAATAAATTTGGAGATCAATTTTATTATTAACTAAAGCAATTTTCTTTTCATAAATATTCATTTTTTTAAATTGTTCACTAAAATCGCCGGTACCGGTTTTGCTTCTGTCTGCAGAAAGCATTTGTGTTTTATTGTTGTAAACAATTTCAAAATAGGTATCTTCATTTACTGCAATCCTTACTGCACTAACTGTATTTTTTTCTAAGGGTGTAATGGACAACTGCAACTCAAATTGGGTACTTTTTGCAGGAAATATTTTTTTGTTGTTCGTTAAACTTACATCCGATATTGTTACCAACTTTTTTCTCAAACTGTTTACTGCCGGATTTGTTTTTTGTATTAAAAGCCAATTTCCATTTACTTTTTTTACACTTAAAATTCGGGG
>JANLVW010000232.1:0-3602 GCA_031364205.1 Ferruginibacter sp. | reverse complement strand
GATGGCGGTTTTGCTTAATGCATTAAGAGAACCTGCTTACCCAACAAATGTAGCATCTACACATCAGGACTCTGTAGAAAATTATAATTTTTACAAACGACATTATTGGGACGGAATAACTTTTATGGACGATAGAATTATTCGTTCTCCTTTTTTTCTGCCAAAGCTGGAAACGTATTACAGAGAGGTAATGCCACAGTCATCTGACAGTTTAATAAAAGATATAGATTACAAATTATTGCTTGCAAGAACAAATACTGAAATGTATAAGTTTTTGCTAAACTGGTTTACTGATGAATATATCAGTCCAAAATACATGGGTCAGGATGCAGTATTTGTACATCTTTATGAGCAATACCACAGCAAAGGAATTACGACATGGCTTAATAAAAAACAACATGCCGCAATTACTAAAAGAGCCTTTATGGTAATGGCAAATTTAATAGGTGATAAAGCAGCTGATCTTGATTTTGTTGATGTAAACGGAAACTCATCCCCCCTTTATAATGTAAATGCAGCCTACACTGTAGTAATATTTTGGGACCCTACGTGCGGACATTGCAAGCAGGAATTACCTAGGATAGATTCTATATACCGAGCAAGCTGGCAGCAAAAAAATGTAAAGATTTATGCAGTACTTTCTGAAGCAGAAAAACTTAAAAAGGAATGGCTAAAATATATAAACGAGCATCAAATCGGTGATTGGATAAACGTTTACCAAAGCAACGAATCTCTGGCGCTGGAAACAAAAGAACAAAGGCCTTCTTACAGACAACTGTATGATGTTGTGGTTACACCTACACTTTATCTGCTCGATAAAGACAAACATATTATTGCAAAGAAACTTACGCTGGAACAGATAAATGACTTGCTTGAAGTAAAACTTAAAAAAGGATAAAACTTACATACAACCATCAACACTAATTTTGTTTATGAAAAATTTTTTTATTGCTGCAGGTTTCTTTTTTTCTTCTAACAGTACTTACGCTCAACCACTTTTTATTTATGGAAACAATGCTACCAACAAAGAAGAATTTTTAAGGGCTTATAATAAAAACAAACCTGTAACAGCAGATAAAGAAAAATCTATTCGTGAGTATCTTACGCTGTATACTAATTTTAAACTGAAAGTAAAAGCAGCAAAAGAATTAAGGCTCGATACCCTTTCGCAGCTAAAATATGATGTACAAAATTTCAGAGATCAGATTGCAGATAATTATTTAAATGATGAACCACTTTTGCAAAAGCTTGTAAAAGAAGCTGCAGACAGATCTGTGAAGAATATCCATATTTTATATTTTTCAGTGCCAGTTGCTGAAAATGCAACTGCTGCAGATACTTTAAAAGCTTACACCGCATCAAAAGAATTATACAAACAATTAAAAGCAGGTGGTACTAATTATGCAGAAATAGTGACGAACATTTCTGGAACAATTGTACCTGCAAATTATAGCGATGCCGGTTACATTACTGCCTTTTCTTTACGCTATGATATTGAAAATATTGTTTACAACATGCCTGTTGGCAGTGTTTGTGAGCCTTTTAAAAATAAGAAAGGCTATGGTATTTTTAAAGTAACAGATGCAAGGACTGATGTGGGTAAATGGAAAGTAGCCCAAATTCTTTTTGCTTATCCACCCAATGCAGAATATAACACTAAGCTTGAAATAAAATCAAAGGCAGATTCCGTATATAATTTATTACAACATGGTTTATCCTTTGCAGACGCTGCTAAAACCTACAGTGATGACAAAATGAGTTACACAGGCGGTGGAGAACTGCCTGAATTTACTACAGGCAAATACAACAATACTTTTGAAAACAATGTTTTTAATTTAAAAACAGATAACAGTGTTACCAAACCATTTGAAACGGATTTTGGTTATCATATTGTAAAACGATTATCTAATACCGGGTTGCCGGGTAATTCTAATGCTGCAGATTTTTTATTTGAAATAAAACAAAAAGTACAGCTGGACCCAAGAATAAATACGGTAAAAGAAAAGTTTGTAAAAGATATTACTGTTAAAACAGGTTTTAAAAAATTACCGGGCCTAAGTGATCAACAGTTAGTAAAATATGCAGACAGTATGCTAAAAAACCAAACTTTAGAATCTGATAAATTTCCTCCTTTAAGCAATAAAAATATTTTTACATTTAAAGATGGTACCACAGTTAAAGGCAAAAAGTGGTTACAATTTGTGAAAGATAATAGTATTAATGTTGATGTAAAAAACAGCGATAACACAACATTACTAAAACTGTTTTCAGCACAAAGCGTTTTAAATTATTACAAAAAAAACCTTGAACAATATAATGCAGATTTTAAATTTCAAATGCAGGAATTTGTAGAAGGCAATATGCTTTTTGAAATTATGGAGAGGAATGTTTGGAGCAAAGCTGGCGCAGATTCTGTAAACCTTTTAAATTATTACAAGGCAAATAAAGTAAAATATAAATGGAAGGAAAGTGCTGATGTTATAATCTTTAATTGTACGAATGAGATGGTTGCAAATGATGTATTGGTTGCACTAAAAAAAGGAGATCAATGGAAAGCTTTAGTGGAAAAAAGCAATAGCCAGATTCAGGTTGATAGCGGACGTTATGAAATTGAACAGTTGCCCGGCTCTCATTCAGGAACAGAAGTATTTTCACCAATCGTAAAAAGCGCTGACGGAACAGCAGCATTTGTAAGGTTTATAAAAGTTTACCCCGTAAATGAGCAAAGAAATTTCTTAGAAGCTCGTGGTCTTGTCATTAATGATTATCAAAATATATTAGAACAAAAGTGGGTAGATAGCTTGAGGAAAAAATATCCTGTAAAAGTGAATGAGGTCGTACTGAAATCAATTTTATAATAATGAGTTTATTATGTGGGGAAGGCAAATCAAAATCCAAATTAAAAATTTGCATATTAAGCAGCAGATTTGAAAGCAATATTCGGCTTAATAATAATGACTTTACAACCGCTTAACAAGAAGATTCGAGTTATGCCAAAACCGTTTTGGTTATAGTTTAAATTTTTGTGGGTGGAATAGAACTTAAAAGTTTTTCAAAAACTAGAAATATGTTAGCTCATGCTAAAATAATTATAACCGACACAAATAATTCCTCTGATAAACAAAATAAATACCGAACACTTTCATTATCTGTAATTATTCCCTTATTATTTTCAGACAATAATTTTAAAGTTTTTTTACAACTTCTGCAATTAAATTAGGTTTCCCCAAAGTATAATAATGCAAAGCCGGCACCCCCGCTTTTTTTAATTCAATTGACTGTAGCAACAGCCATTCTGCCCCAACAATTTCTACATCAGCATCATCTTTGCATTTGGCTATTTCGTTAGATAATGCAGTAGGCAAATCAATGTGAAAAACCTTTGGCAACACTGTCAATTGCTTTTTATTAAATATTGGTTTAAGTCCAGGTATAATTGGTACATTAATACCTGCAGCCCGGCAGGCATCAACAAAAGCAAAATATTTTGAATTGTCAAAAAACATTTGCGTTACAATATAATCTGCACCGGCTTCTACTTTTGCTTTCAGGTGCTGTATATCGCTGTCCATATTCGCTGCTTCAAAATGTTTTTCGGGGTA
>JANLVW010000222.1:0-12056 GCA_031364205.1 Ferruginibacter sp. | reverse complement strand
CTATAATATGATCTACCTGGACGGGAAATCTGCTACCAGCTATGCCAAAAGATTTAATGTAACCGGGGTTACACGTGAAAAAGAATATGATCTTACAAAAGGTTCAGAAAAAAGCAGAGTTCAATATTTTAGTACAAATGCAAATGGTGAAGCTGAAGTAGTAAAAATTATTTTAAGTCCGAACTGTTCTGCCAAGAAAAAAGAATTTGATTTTTACTTTGAAGAACTCGAGATAAAGGGCAGAGGCTCCATGGGAAATACTGTATCAAAATATCCAATTAAAACCATTCGGTTTAAAGAAGCAGGAAGATCAACGCTGGATGCAAAAAAATTGTGGTTTGATACAAAGTTCGGCAGGTTAAACAGCGAAGAAAAAGGTAATTATTTAGGCAAGTTTGAAGCAGAAGACAGGCTGGTAGTTTTTTATAATGACGGTAATTACGAAATTATTGACCAGGAACTTACCCAACGTTTTGAACCTGAAAAAATAATGTTACTGGAGAAATTTGATGTAGAAAAAATTATGACTGCAGTGTATCTCGACAATGATAAATTGCAATACAACGTAAAGCGTTTTAAAATTGAAACAACTACACTGCACAGTAAATTTTATTTTATAAAAGAAGGAAAAAACAATTCGCTGACTGCGGTATCATCTGCCGAGAATGCAATTTTAAATGTAAAAACGGGAAAAGGCCAGCAAATAAACAATGTAAAATTAAAAATAGACAAACTTGTTGAAATAATGGGATGGAAAGCAGCAGGAGCCAAGCTTATAGATTTTAATAAAAATATTGAAATGGAATGGATCGTTGCTAAAGATGATAACCCACAACAGGATTTGTTTGGATAAAAAATGCAGCAAATATGGCTTTTATATTTTGATAGTTTTATAGAAGATACGAGCCAACCCGTCCATTTGATCCTGCAAAATATACAATGTTGGCGGTGGGTGATTTTCTACAAACATGAAATCCATCTGTGCTGATTGATGTAAATTCCTTACAATTATTTAATGAAATATCAACACCGTTTAAGCCACAGGTAATCCAGGTATTTTGTTTCAGAAACTCAATGCAACTTCTATACCCAAGCGGAGATACAACGGGCGCAGACCAAGTTTTTCCTGCATTATATGTTACAAAGCAATTTCTTTCTCTGTCATTTTTTGCATTAAAATCACCACCAACTGCAACAAACATTTTTTTATTTTTATAAGCTATAGAATTGGCTCCTGTACTTTCTTTACCTTGTAATATTGGTAGAAATATCTTTTTTTTATCTAAATAAAAATGAGAGGAAACTCCCCCGCTTATAAATACCGGTTTATTATTTATTAGTAACCTCACATTTGTACCACTACTTGCAAAACACGCTTCCCCACTGTCTGCTTTAGGTCTCTGTGTAAAGGGCATGTCAAGCCAGGTTTCCCCTGCATCTTTGGTTGTAGCCACAAAAAATTTTCCGTTAATTGGGTCTCCGATTACAACTCCATTATTTTTATTAAAATCCATAGCATCTAAAAACATACCTTTTTCAAAATTGCTGTAAACTGTTCTCCATGATTTTCCTGCGTCACTTGTTTTTAAAATATAAGCGGGTTTATCAACGGCCATTATTATTGCAGTACTGTCATTAAAAGCTTCAATATCCCTGAAGTCTCTTTTTTCAAACCCATTCACATTAATCCAATGCCAATTAATTCCTCCATCTGATGTAAATCCTACAGTCCCACTGCTGCCACTTACCCAAACAGTTTTATCAGACACAACACTTAAACCTCTTAATGAGGTTTTAGTACCTGAAGTTAAAATCTTTACCATTTGTGCATGTAAACAACAATTCAACAAAATAACAAATGACAGTAAAAATATCTTCTTCATAATTTAATTTGATAGGTTTAAAATTACTATAGCAAGCATTTGCGCAGCATTATTCAACATTGTTTGGTTACATTTGAAATACCTGATTTAAAAATAATAAAACCAAATGGTTAATGAGTTATAATTATTTACAGCTAGACAGGCAGCATACAAATTTTCAGCAAATAAAAAACCTTCTGGCATACGATCAATTGATTTCTATAACTTTTGATGCGCATGCACGCATATTAAAATGCAGAAAATATTTAGATGAGAAGATGAAAGATAAAGATGCTGTTTTTTATGGCATTAATACGGGTTTTGGTTTTTTACAAAATGTACAGATAGACGGTGACCAGCTTAGTGAATTACAAAGTAATTTATTAAAATCTCATGCATGTGGTTTGGGCGATGAAGTGCCGGAAGAGATTGTGAAACTGATGATCATGCTAAAAATAAAATCGCTGAGTTATGGTCATTCAGGTGTACAGATTGATACCGTAAAAAGATTGATGGATATGTACAATTCAAAAATGTATCCGGTCATTTACACACAGGGCTCATTGGGTGCATCGGGAGATCTTGCACCATTAAGCCATTTAAGTTTACCGCTAATAGGTTTGGGTGATGTGGATTTTGAACGTATTAGAATGACATCAGCTGAAGCCTTACAAAAACTTAATTGGCAACCCATAAACTTACAAAGTAAAGAAGGCCTGGCGCTAATAAACGGTACGCAATTTATGAGTGCATATGGTCTTTTTAATCTAATACAAGCTGAGAGATTGTTAAGATGGGCTGATGTAATTGCAGCTATCAGTTTTGATGCTTTTGATTGTATTACTGAACCATTGAATGCAGCAATTCATGCTGTGCGCCCACATGTAGGACAGGGAATAGTAGCTGCAAAGCTTAGAGAATTATTGACTGATAGCGAAATAGCAACACAAAAAAAACAGCAGGTACAGGATCCATATTCTTTTAGGTGTATTCCTCAAGTGCACGGTGCTTCTTACGACACAGTTGAGTATGTAAAAAAAGTTTTTATTACAGAAATCAATGCTGTCACTGATAATCCAAATATTTTTCCTGATGAAGATTTGATTGTGAGCGGAGGAAATTTTCATGGACAACCATTGGCACTTGCGGCAGATTTTTTAGCAATTGGTATGAGTGAAATTGCCAGTATTAGTGAGCGCAGAACTTATCAGCTTATTAGTGGACAAAGAGGTTTGTCGCCTTTTCTTATAAAAAATTCTGGTCTGCATTCAGGCATGATGATTATACAATATACCGCTGCGGGGATTGTGAGTGAAAACAAACAATTATGTACACCGTCTTCTGTAGATTCTATACCATCCAGCAACAACCAGGAAGATCATGTAAGTATGGGTGCAAATGGTGCAGTAAAATGCTAAAGATTATTAGATAATGTAGAAAAGGTTTTAGCAATTGAATTGTTAGCAGCAGCGCAGGCATTGGAATTTCGCTGGCCCTTAAAAACGTCGCCTGTATTAGAAAAAATCATTTTGGAATTTAGAAAAGAAGTGAGCTTTAATGAAGCTGATAGGGTTATGAGAGATGATATAATGAAGTCAATTACATTTATACAGGAATTCAAATTTTAAAACAATTTATAAATTAATTTGTATGAAATATATTTTTAAAGCATACAAATCAGAACATAAAAGAATAAAATTTTAATTAAAACTTTTCCTTGTGTTTGGTGAAACAAATTTAGAAAAAAGAGCTTCTATCAAAAAAGAAATAATACGGTTATCTAATTTGCTTGATTCAAAATTTGCAACAGAACTGAACTTTAGAAATCATTGTTATTTAAGAATTGCTTACGACAACACGGTAAGCAACAAATGGGATACAGTGATAGCTAAACCCTTTATTAAAAATGCAGATGAGCAGCAGTTAAACAACGCAGTTCTTTTGTTGAGTAAATATGTTACAGACAAAGAAATACTTTTAAAACACAATGCTTCAAGCCTGGCGTTTAGAAAAATACAAAAACTATAATGTTTACATCTAATTTTTAAGCTTATAAATTTTAAAATTCAAGGATTTAAACTTTTGCACTAATTACCACATTTTAAAACTATTGTAGGGTATTAAACATTTTTAAAATTAAAAATGACATTGATGATATTTATCTTTTAAAAACATCGAAATTATATGAGCTCTACATACGATTACTCAAAATATAAAACGCCCACTGGCAACACTTTAAATTGCAAAGGTTGGGTGCAGGAAGCTGCATTAAGAATGTTATTGAACAACCTTGACCCGAATGTTGCCGAGCGGCCGGAAGAATTAATTGTTTACGGCGGCAGAGGAAAAGCTGCACGAAATATTGAATCGCTAGATCTTATCATTAAAGCATTAAAAGATTTGGAAAATGATGAAACGCTTTTAATACAAAGCGGTAAACCCGTTGCCATGTTGCAAACGCATAAAGATGCACCAAGGGTTTTACTTTCCAACTCGCAACTGGTACCTAACTGGGCCAACTGGAAACATTTTGACGAGCTGGAAAAAAAAGGGTTGATGATGTACGGGCAAATGACCGCGGGCAGCTGGATATATATAGGCAGCCAAGGAATTGTACAGGGCACTTACGAAACTTACAGAGCGGTTGCAGATAAACATTTTGGCGGCACATTGAAAGGCACATTAAATGTTACTGCTGGACTGGGCGGTATGGGTGGCGCACAACCTTTGGCAATAACCATGAATGGCGGCGTGGCACTAGTTGCAGAAGTTGAACCATGGCGTGTTGATAAAAGAATAGAAACAAAATACCTTGATAAAAAATTTGAAAATATTGATGAAGCCATTGATGCTGCGGTGGCTGCAAAACAGGCAGGAGAAGCAATAAGCATTGGGATTGTTTGTAATGCCATTGCATTGCTGCAGCGATTAATTGAACGAAATATTATTCCTGATTCGTTAACAGATCAAACTTCTGCACACGACCCGTTGATAGGATATATTCCGCATAATTATACCAACATCGAAGCTGATGCTTTGCGGGTACAAAACCCTGATGAGTATGTAAACATTGCATATGAAAGCATGAAACTGCATGTAGAATTAATGCTGGAATTACAAACACGTGGTGCAATTACTTTTGACTACGGGAACAATTTAAGGGCACGAGCTTTTGAAAAAGGATTGATAAATGCTTTTGATTTTCCGGGCTTTGTACCTGCATATATTCGCTCACTTTTTTGCGAAGGAAAGGGTCCGTTTCGCCGGGCAGCATTGAGTGGGGATCCCGAAGATATTGCTGTAACGGATAAAGTAATGATGGAATTATTTCCTGAAAATGAAGGTATGATTCGTTGGATAAAAATGGCAAAAGAAAAAATCGCTTTTCAGGGCTTGCCTGCAAGAATTTGCTGGATTGGGCAAGGCGAAAGAGAAAAAGCCGGTCTTGCATTTAATGAATTGGTAAGAACAGGGAAAGTAAAAGCGCCGATTGTAATTGGCAGAGATCATTTGGATACCGGAAGCGTAGCGAGCCCAAACAGAGAGACCGAAGCAATGCTGGATGGTAGTGATGCCGTTGCAGATTGGCCGGTTTTAAATGCCTTGATTAATACTGCGGCCGGAGCAAGTTGGGTAAGTCTGCACCATGGAGGCGGTGTGGGCATGGGCTACAGCATACATGCGGGTATGGTAATTGTTGCCGATGGTACAGATGATGCCGCTGCACGTATTGCCCGTGTGCTTCGTAATGATCCGGGTATGGGTGTTATTCGCCATGCAGATGCAGGTTATGATGTGGCAAAAGATTATGCCAGAAAATTCAAGTTAGATATAAAAGAGCGGTTGAAATAAATATATTAAAAACATTATAATTATGCCTTTAATTGATTTTCCTGCTAAACCTAAAATAAAAGTTAATGTAGCAATAGAATACGATGTGCAACAAATTGTTGATGAAGAAAAGCAGGTTACAGTTCATTGTAAATATGACGCCGGTAATGAAGGGGACGGTATAAGAATATGGAAATCTACTTTTTTGTATGCGAGAGATTCAAGTCATAAAAGTTCATTGATTCAAACTTTAAAAATAAGTATTTATCCTAGCTGGACATTTATTGAGCCAGGAAAATCGTTCTATTTTACCCTTATTTTTTCCGGTTTGCCGCGCTCCTGCAAATCTTTTGATTTGATTGAAAATATTCCAGAGCCTGGCGGCTTTTTGGTAGAAAATATTGGCAGAAATAATCTGGATGTTTATAATGTAGATATTTCATAAACTGAAAACGATCATTTAAAAAGTGCTGTTTGCTCTTGCATGGCTTTTACTATTTCATCATTACACAAATTGCCTAAACTCCCTTCGTGCGTATGTACCAGCGTTCTGGAAAGATCATAAGAAAACTTGTTGTTATCAATATCATTACCAACCTGGCGGTAAGAATCTCTAAAAGAAACACCTTTTTTTACCAGATCATTTACAGCTTCCACACTAAATAAATAAGTATACTTTTCATCTTTTAAAATATTGGTGTTGATGTTGATTTGCGGCAAGACAATCAGCAAAATATTTAAACAGTCTTTTAAAGAATTTATTTGAGGGAATAAAACTTCTTTCGTTAATTGTACATCTCTATGGTAACCTGTTGGCATGTTTGTAAGCATCAATGCAAGTATGTTAGGTGAGCCCTGAATTATATTTGTCTTAGAACGTATCAATTCAAATACATCAGGATTTTTTTTGTGAGGCATGATGCTGCTTCCTGTTGTAACCGCATCGGGAAAAGATATAAAAGAGTGATTTTGGTTTACATACAGACAAACATCTGCCGCAAGTTTATTTAAAGTAGAAGCAATACTACTGATTGCCATCGCTGTAATTTTTTCTGTTTTACCACGGGTAGTTTGCGCATAAACAGCATTGTAATTAAGCGAACTAAATTTTAATAATTCGGTGGTTAATTTTCTATCGAGTGCAAAAGCAGAGCCGTACCCTGCGCCACTGCCTAATGGATTTTTGTCGGCAATACTGTAAGCGGCATGAAGTAAAGTTATATCATCTACAAGGCTTTCGGCAAAGGCTGCAAACCACAAACCAAAAGATGAAGGCATGGCTATTTGAAAATGAGTGTAGCCCGGCATTAATACTTCCTTGTGTTCGTTACTAAGGGCAATGAGCAAATCAAATAAGGAAGTGACCAGGTTTTTAATTTCTACAATTTCATCTTTTAAATAAAGTTTTATATCTGTTGCAATCTGGTCATTTCTACTACGGCCGGTATGAATTTTTTTACCTGCATCACCAATCATTTCGGTCAACATCATTTCAATTTGTGAATGTACATCTTCTACATCATCATCAATTTTAAAATCATTATTTATTATTTTTTTTAAAATAGCTTGTAGAGCAATTTCCATAGAAGTGAATTCTCCCGAACTTAAAATTCCAATATGCTGTAGCATTTTTGCATGTGCCAAACTTCCAATTACATCATATTTAGCCAGTAAAATATCAAATATTTTATCGTTTCCAACTGTAAATTTTTCTACACTTTTTGCCAGTGAAGTTTGGTCTTTATTCCATAGTTTCATAAGGTATAATTATAAAATATTTTCAAATAGTTTGATGTAAATTTTTATTCCCTCTTCAATTTCTTTTATATAAATAAATTCATCCGCTGTGTGGCTTCTTGCGCTGTCTCCCGGGCCAATTTTTAGTGATGGGCAAGTAATTAACGCCTTGTCAGATGTTGTAGGGGAGCCATACATTTTTAGACCAAGGGAAATTCCTGATTGAACCAAAGGATATGAAATGGCAATTGATGTTGATTTTATTCTGGTACTGCGAGGTACAACTTTACTAGAAGTATTGTGCGAAATGATTTTTAAAATTTCCTCGTGTGTATACAATTCATTTATTCGGATATCAACGGTAAAAGTGCAGACTTCAGGAAACATATTATGTTGTATACCTGCATTTAAAATTGTTACACTCATTTTCACTGGTCCGAGTAATTCCGATACTTTTCCAAACTTAAAATTTTTAAACCATTCAATATCTTTTAACGCTTTATAGATCGCATTTTCACCTTCCTCTCTTGCTGCATGACCGGCTTTTCCAAGAACAGTGCAGTCAATTACTAATAAACCCTTCTCCGCGACAGCCATTTGCATTTGTGTAGGTTCACCAATAATGGCAACATCAATATCTGGTAATTGTGCGTACAACAATTCCATACCATCCGTACCCGAAATTTCTTCTTCGGCCGTGGCGGCAAAAATTAAATTGTAGGCTAAATCTTCTTTTGAGTAAAAATGTAAAAAAGTTGCAAGCAGGCTTACCAATGCGCCACCTGCATCGTTACTGCCCAGGCCAAAAAGCTTTTCACTTTCAATTACTCCGTCTAAAGAATTTCTTGTATAGCCTTTGTTGGCGGGAACTGTATCGTGGTGACTGTTTAAAAGTATGGAAGGTTTATTATCATCGAAATGCTTATTTTTTACCCATATATTATTCTTTAACCTTTTAACGTTAGTACAATACTTTTCTAAATAATTTTTTAAAATAGTCGCAGTTGTATCTTCCTGTCTGCTTAAAGATGGCGTCTGTATTAAACTTTGTAAAAGCGCAATGGCTTCTTTTGTAAGATTTGATATTGTATTCATTGATAAACAAAATCATTTTCATTAGATATACGTTAAATCATTTCTGTATTATTTTTAAGCCATAATACTATTTCCTCAAACTTCATTTCACCTGTAGAAATTTATATGGTGAAGTTGTAAGTGCTTTCTTGATCAGCTGTTAATTTAAATTCAAAGCCAAATAACAGAGCTATAATGCATAAGATTCCAGTTCTTTTATTTCGGTCTATAAAAGGGTGATTGATAACCAGACTTTCACCCAAAGCAGCAGCCATTCCAATAGCTGTAAAATATAAATATCCCCCACCAAATGTTTGAAAAGGTCCGGCTATTGCACTTTCCATTAATCCTCGACCTCTTATTCCGTGAGAAACTCCAAAATTAATAATTGAAAGCTCATGCAGCCTGATTATTGTTTTTATGGTAATCATTATTCAGCTACCTTTTGTAAAACATCACCATATTTTTCATTTGCATTTGCAAAAAATTTATACGAATCAAATTAATCTTTTACATCACTTAAATTATCTAAAAAAAGAAGTGCTTTTTTAACTGCGACCTCTTCATTAATTGTTGCCAATTTTTCAAAAGCTATTGCTTTCATTTCCAATGATAATAATATTGTGTTTCAAATTTACAATTAAAATCTGTTAGAAACTAAGGAGCTTCTTTATCAAAAAAGTTGTTGAATATCGGTCCCGGCATTTCCTTTAACAATTTCATTTAATGCCAATGCATGGCCCAGACTAACTTTATGAACGCCAGCTGCTACTGCCTGCAAGGCATTGTCAATTTTTGGAATCATTCCCTCATTTATACTTCCGTTTAATTTTAAATCAACGGCCGTTTTATTAGTAATTGTTTTTATCACTGAATTTTCATCATTAACATCTTTTAAAATACCTTTTTTATTAAAACAGTAAATCAAATGAACTTGAAAATTTATTGACAATGCTTTTGCAATTTCATTGGCAATGCTATCCGCATTTGTGTTTAATAATTGTCCTGCGTTGTTGTGCGTTATGGGTGCAATAATAGCCGTTATATTATTTTGAAAAAGAAGTTTTAAAAAAGAAATATTTATTCCATCCGGTTTAATATCTCCAACAAAACCATAATCAATGTTTTTTACAATGCGTTTATCTGCTGCAATCAAATTAGCATCTGCACCACACAGGCCCAAAGCGTTACAGTTATTTGCCTGCAATTTTGCTACAATATTTTTGTTTATAGATCCTGCATAAACCATCGTTACCACTTCAAGTGTGGCAGCATCTGTTATCCTTCTCCCTTCAATTAATTGTTGACTAATATTGAGGCTTGCTGCCAGTTCTGTTGCCAATTTACCACCACCATGTATTAATATTTTAGGTTCTTTGACATCGGAAAATTGCTGTAAAAAAGCATCAAGCTGTTCTGTATTGTCAATAATATTTCCACCGATTTTAATTACAAAGATTTTCTCCATAAATATTATTTTAATTCTGCTAATATTTCTGCTAATACTGCTTGCGCAGCCCAAATTCTGTTTCCGGCCTGTACAGTTACCAGACTGTTTCCACTGTCTAAAACTTCATCGCTCAGTTCCACATTTCTTCGAACAGGTAGGCAATGCATCAGTTTTGCACTCTTTGTTATTTCCAAAGTTTTTGGTGTTAGCATCCATGACGGATCGTTGTTATAAATTTTGCCGTAATCATTGTAGGTACTCCAGTTTTTTACATATACAAAATCTGCATCTTTTAATGCTTCCTGTTGAATATTTGTGATGGTAGCTCCTTTTGTAAACTCATCTTTTAATTCATATTCTTCGGGGTGTGCAATTACAAATTCTACTTCGACCCAGGCATTAATCCATTGAGCAAAACTATTAGCAACACATTGAGGCAGCGGTTTAATATGGGGTGCCCATGTTAAAACAACTTTTGGGATTTTTGTATTTGAAAAGTTAGAATTTGCAATCGATTCTTTTATAGTAATAACATCCGTTAAACTTTGTAATGGATGAAGGGTTGAAGTCTCCAAACTCACAATCGGTATGCCGGCATATTTCATAAATTGTTTTATAACATGCTCACTATAATCTTCCTCTTTATTTACAAGACCTGGGAAGCTTCGAACGGCTAAAATATCAAAATAATTTCCAAGAATTGGCGCAGCATCTTTTACATGTTCAACAGATGTGCCGCTCATGATGGCTTCTTCTTCAAATTCCAATTTCCAACCATCCCTATCAACATTTAAAGTTATTACCTGCATCCCTAAATTTTCTGCGGCAATCTGCGTGCTAATTCGTGTACGCAGACTTGGGTTTAAAAACAACAATCCCATTCTTTTATTTGCGCCCATACTTTTATGTAGCAAGGGATTTTGTTTGTAAGCAAGGGCTTTAGCAGCAAGACTATTAATATCATCAACATCTTTTACAGAAATAAAATTTTGCATAATTTTCTATTTTAACAGCGCAGTAAATGAATTTAAAAATAAGTCTGCTTCTATTTTAGAAATATTTAAAGCCGGTAAAAGCCTTATGGTATTTGGTTTTGCTTCGCCCGTAAAAATCTTTTCTTGTTTTAAAAGTGTCTGTTTTATGTGGGCAAATTCATCCGGCATTTCAATTCCAATCATCAAACCTCTGCCACGTAATTCTTTTATTTGAGGAAATTTTTTAAGGTTTTCAAGCAAATAATCACCCATATTTTTAGCATTCATTAAAAGTTGCTCGGCTTCAATAACTTCTAACACGGCCAAGGCTGCAGCACATGCCAGATGGTTACCGCCAAATGTTGTGCCCAACATAAAATGCTTTGGCTGAATATGAGGTGCAATTAAAATACCGCCGATTGGAAAACCATTGCCCATGCCTTTTGCTATGCTATAAATATCTGCTTGTACACCTGCATAATCATGCGCAAAAAAATCGCCGGTTCGCCCGTAACCGCATTGTACGCTATCTGCAATGTAAACTGCATTGTACTTTGTACAAAGCGATCTTATAAGTTGTAAAAATGATTTGCTTGCTTCTCTAATTCCACCCACTCCCTGTATTCCTTCAATTATTACAGAGGAAATTTCATTACCGTAATGTTCAAAATAATTGGACAATGCAACCTCATCATTAAAAGGAAGGAAACTAACATTCTCCGTTTCGTTTACAGGTGCAACAATATTTTTATTGTCTGTTACGGCAACGGCTAATGAAGTTCTACCGTGAAAGGCTTTGGTAAAAGATATAATCTTTTTTCTTCCGTTATAAAATGATGCAAGTTTTAATGCATTTTCGTTTGCTTCAGCTCCGCTGTTACAAAGAAACAACTGGTAGTCTTCTTTTCCTGAAATTTTTCCTAATTTATCGGCAAGTTCCTTCTGGATCGGTATCTCAATGGAATTAGAATAAAAGGCAATTTTTTTTAATTGCTCCTGTAATCTTGCTACATAATGTGGATGTGTATGGCCGATAGAAATTACTGCATGACCGCCATACATATCAAGGTATTTATTGTCTTCGGTATCCCAAACATAACTTCCTTCAGCACGATCTATAGCGATTTG
>JANLVW010000182.1:0-1268 GCA_031364205.1 Ferruginibacter sp. | reverse complement strand
AAAACGCATAGGCGGCGATATGCTTGCCATAAATAATAAAGCAGATGCTGTACACACATTTTATGAAAGCAACAACAGCGACCGTTTTAGTACACAGGCATCTTTTGAAAAAAGATTTCTAAATAAAAATATTCTTACCATTAAAAACAGCGTTGCTTTTTTTAACCGAAAAATTGAAAGAAAAACCTACAATTTTGATGGCAGACAAACAGCAACTTTCAGCGAAATAAACCTGCTTATTCCGCACCAAAAATCTGAATGGAATGTAGGGGCAAATTATGTTTCAGATAATTTTAAGCAGACAAATATTACGGCTGCAAAATTAAATTATAATAATACAGCAGCCGGGTTATTCGCACAAAATAATTTAAAAGTTTCAGAGAAATTTATTGCTGAAAGTGGGCTGCGGTTGGATGTTACGAACAGAAATCAGGTTTTTGTATTGCCACGTTTATCTTTGCTTTATAAAATAACAGATAACCTTACCTCTAGAATTGGTGGTGGCTTAGGTTATAAAACGCCAAACATCTTTTCAGAAGATGCAGAAGAAAAAGCTTTTCAAAATATAATTCCGCTAAATTTTGCAACTATTAAAGCTGAAAAATCTTATGGCTTAAATGGCGATTTAAATTACAAAACAGTCATTTTTGAGGAAATAAACTTTTCCATTAATCAGTTGTTTTTTTACACGGTTATTAAAGATCCACTCGTACTTCAACCCGTTACAGCAACCAATGATTTTGCCTTTAAAAACGCTCAGGGAAATATTGATACCAAAGGTTTTGAAACAGCTTTAAAATTTAGAATTGAAGATATTTCTTTGTATGTAGGTTACACTTTTACCGATGTAAGAAGAAATTTCAACAACAGTTCTACAGCCAACCCACTTTCTGCAAAGCATCACCTTAATATAGATTTAATGTATGAGCTAAACGAAAAGCTGCGCATAGGTTACGAACTTTATTATGTTGGCGCACAGTATTTATCAAGCAACGAAAAGGTACGTGATTATTGGGTTACAGGACTTTCAAGCGAATATAAATTTAAACATTTCAGTCTGTTTATAAACTTCGAAAACTTTACAGATACCCGGCAGTCACGCTGGGATAATTTATATACGGGCACAATTCAAAATCCTTCTTTTAAGGAAGTTTACACACCACCCGAAGGGTTTATTTTTAATGGTGGCTTTAAAATTAAACTGTAAAATAAAAAAAATTGATTTGGACCTTTTAAAGGTAAGGTTGTAATATTCTTTTTATAACTGG
>JANLVW010000180.1:0-1309 GCA_031364205.1 Ferruginibacter sp. | reverse complement strand
TAATTTCCTTTATTTGCACCAACAAAAGTGAAAGAAAGTGAGTATAATAAATCCTGCGGATTTGTTGAAAGTACGTATACAGTAGGATAAACGATTGCATTGGAAAGTGTATCTGTCCGTCGGTACAAAATTTTTCCGATTCCAAAAGTATCTCTAACTGCACTTGGGTAAAATGCTGAGGTAATACTGTCCCCTACATCTGCTAAAAATTGCTTTTGTTTGGCATCCAATACCTGATCAATGGCAGTATTTTTTGCATCTGAATTTGAAAATGCCCCTAGGTAGACGAGTAAATTTTTGACTATTTTAATTTCATCGCTTAAATACAGCTGAGAATTTAAATAACTTCTATCTGCGTATTCAAATTCAATCTGCAACCTTAGGTCTTTTGTTATGAGCCGTTTTGGTGTAAAAGTAATTTCGGCAGTATTATAATTTATTACATAGTCCTGGTCTTCTCCACGCTGCAGCCTAACTCCATCAATGAAAACCCTTTCGGTGTTTGCAAGTACAATAAAAAACAATTCATTGTTAGCACCCCTTAATCTGTATGGACCTTGATTTCCCTCCAATGGCATGATAATGTTTCTTGTGAATTTGCCTTTAGTTACAGCCCCACTTACAAGCATCGAATTTGAAACATTTTTTGAAATCTTGTTATCCGTTAGAAAAGAAATACCCTGTACCCTTTTATAAAAATTGAGAAAATAATTTTTGCTTTCCCTTATATCGATATCACCCAGACTAACCGCCCAGTTTTTATTTTTTGCCTGAAAAAATATCCGGTCAAAATCCCTCAAATCCTGCGTATTGCCATCAGGTTGTATAGGAATATTATTGTCAGTTACCGCAGCAGTAATTTCAATACTGTCACCAATAAACCCATTTAGCTGTAAGTTTAAAGTACTGTTCACAACAGCATCCTGATTGTTTCCAAAAGAAATAGCTCTTCCAAAACTTCCATCTGTTTGTAATGTTCCAAACTTTAAAAGTGGATTATTTTGCTTGGAAGCACTGATTACTGTAAAGGGATTCTCTTTTGTGAAACGGTAACGTACATCTTCATAATTAAACCGCCTTGCTACTGCATTTATTTTAAAGGGAAAAATTCTGTAGCTAATTTCTACACTGTCCGTAACAGGCTTTTCATTCCATTTTATTGCTCCGTTTACTTCATCAACCTCGTATGTAGAACGTGGTACATTTTTTACAGACAAAGTTGCCGGAGCAATACTAAAACTGTCAATTTTTTGATAAGGAAATTTTACGCTAAGTTTTTTATTTCTAAGATTGGAGTTCGGTGTTAAAC
>JANLVW010000166.1:0-1001 GCA_031364205.1 Ferruginibacter sp. | reverse complement strand
CATAAATTTTGTTCATAAAAAGTTATTTAAACAGATAATAAATACAGCGCCTTCTCCTCTTCAAACAATGAAAAAAGAAAGCCTGTTAATAAAAATATTTCTGTTTAAACTCGGGGAGGAGGATAATTGTATGGCAGGTATGGCGAATAATTATGTTGTTGCGGGTAACTGCCATAAGCAACATCATTAATGGATGAATACAACAAACTTGCTTTGGTTAAAGTGCCTGTAAATTCTTGAGTTGTAATCTTCTTTTTTTCAGGCATTGAATTTTTGCCTGAGTTTTCTTCCTTTATATTTTTTGCAACCTCTTTGTGTAGATGGTATTTACCGTTTTCAAAATGCACGGTTGCCAAATGTTGCTGGTAAAATAAAACGTGCCCTATAAAATCTGACACATAAGGAAGCGCAGGTTTAATAATTACTATTGCGTAACTAATCATAACAATATATAGTAATCCTTTTTTCATTTAAACCTACGCCGTTATTATGATTTACTGTTGTTGATAGCCGTGGCTCTCTTTAATAATTCAGGGTTTTTACTGCCGGTACTTTGGGCAGCTTTTAAATATTCTTTTGCTTTTGCCATGTCTTTTGTATTGTATGCAATCCACGCAAGTTCATTGTTTACATCAATATTTTTAGGGCGTACACTGAATTCCATCATTGCATATTTATGTGCGCTATCCCACTGGTTTGTTTTTATAAAAGATTTTGTTAACTCCAGCGAAACGGAATGACCTGGTGTAGCTGCATCAAATATCAACAGCTTTTGTACATCTTTGTATTGCGCAGCAGCTTTAGCGGTATCTCCCATTGCGGCGTATACATCAGCTTTTTGCTCCCCAAAAGAATTTTGCTGCATGATGCTGTTTGCAGAATCGAGTAAGGCTAATGCTTTTGGATAGTTCTTTTTTTGTGCTTCAATTTTTGCAAGCCCTGCCATACTTGGTGCATAGCTTGGTCTTAATGCAAGATTTTCAGCATAAGTTGCTTCGGCT
>JANLVW010000148.1:0-3520 GCA_031364205.1 Ferruginibacter sp. | reverse complement strand
CATACAAACCTGTAAGTCTGGTTCCGTAATTATAAAAATAACCAATACCTTCTATCGCAATTTTCGGAGAAACAAAATGCTTGAGTGTTACACCCGTAGGATAAAATTTTACACCTATAGCAGTTGTGTAAGTGGAAGAATTTGATGTGCTGTTCTGAGCCTTTGCGTTAGCTGCCGAAAGCACAGCAAAAACAAAAAAAAGTACTATTATTTTTTTCATAAATCAAATGTTTTTGGTTTGCCTTATAGTGTTAAAAACCATGCCAACAGTGGGTTCGTAAAATAATTACCAAACTTTTAAATAAGATTAATTATACATCTCCTCCTGTAAAACTTTTATTCTGTCATCAGCAAGATATTCATCATATGTGTAAAGACGGTCGATCAATCCTTTAGGTGTTATTTCTATTATACGGTTGGCAACAGTTTGCATAAACTGGTGATCATGCGTGGTAAGTTGTACAACACCAGGAAAGTTTACCATACTGTCGTTAAAAGCAATAATACTTTCCAGATCAAGGTGGTTAGTTGGCTCATCCAACATTAATACATTGGGGTTTTGCAACATCATCTTACTAAGCATACAACGTACTTTTTCGCCTCCACTAAGCACATTTGTTTTTTTCAAAATCTCATCTCCGGTAAACAACATTTTTCCCAAAAAGCCACGAAGAAAATCTTCATCTACATCTTTTGTTTGTGGTGGTACATATTGACGGAGCCAGTCCATTAAGTTGAGCTGACTACCTTCAAAAAATTCTGTATTGTCATTAGGTAAATAAGCGGTTGTAATTGTTGTACCCCAAATATATTTGCCACTATCAGCAGGCGTTTTGCCATTTATAACTTCAAAGAAAGTAGTTAAAGCCATTGGGTCGCGACTAAGAAACGCAACTTTATCCGTTTTTTGAATATCAAAAATCAGATTTTTAAACAGGTATTTGCCATCCACTTTTTTAGATAAGTTTTCAACCTTTAAAATATCATTTCCTGCTTCTCTTTCGGGTTTAAATATTATACCGGGATATTTACGGCTACTTGCGGTAATATCTTCAAATACCAGTTTATCCAATGCCTTTTTTCTACTTGTTGCCTGCTTGCTTTTACTTGCATTGGCAGAAAAGCGGGCAATAAATTCCAGCAAATCTTTCTTTTTATCTTCAGCCTTTTTATTTTTATCGTTTGCCTGCCGTGCCGCCAATTGGGAGCTTTCGTACCAAAAAGTATAATTGCCGGTGTAAATTTTTATTTTACCCTTGTCAACATCAGCAACATGCGTACAAACTGCGTCTAAAAAGTGACGGTCATGACTTACCACCAAAACAATATTTTGGTAATCTGCCAAAAAGTTTTCCAGCCATGCAATGGTTTCAACATCCAGGTTATTGGTAGGTTCATCGAGCAACAAGATGTCAGGATTACCAAACAATGCCTGTGCAAGCAAAACCCTTACTTTTAGGTTGGCACTGATATCTTTCATTAATATCTTTTGCAGTTCATCTTTAACACCAAGCTCGCTTAACAACGTTGCCGCATCACTTTCAGCTGTATAACCACCCATTTCGCCAAACTGTTCTTCCAACTCGCCCGCCTTAATTCCGTCAGCTTCGCTAAAATCTTCTTTTGCATAAAGTGCATCTTTTTGATGCTGTATTTTCCACATTTTTTCATGCCCCATCAAAACTGTGCTCAGTACAGTTATTTCATCAAACGCAAATTGATTTTGGGCCAATACTGCCATTCTTTCGCCCGGCGATATACTAACTGTGCCTTTATTAGGCTCTAATTCGCCACTAATAATTTTAAGAAAAGTTGATTTACCGGCACCATTGGCTCCAATAACACCATAACAATTCCCTTTAGTAAAGCTGGTATTTACTTCATCAAACAATACCCTTTTGCCATAGGCAAGGGTTACATTATTTACACTAATCATAATTATCTAAAATGGGCGCAAAAGTAACCAATAAATAATAATTTATGTGTATTAAAAATTAAGGATTTAAAAAAAGTTCATAAACTTATATCTATAAAAAATTTTATACCTGTTCATAATATTATTAAAATAGTGCCATTAGGGTTTTTCTGTTCTTTTCATTATTTTTGACGACATGAGCATTTTAATAAAACTGCAGAAAGCTGTAGTAAATAGTTTAACCAACCTATACGACCAGCCTTTTACAGATAAAGATTTTCAAATAAATCAAACCAAACCTGAATTTGAAGGAGATTATACCGTTGTACTTTTTTCATTATTAAAAAAAACCAAAAAAAGTCCGGAAGAATTAGGGCAGGAACTTGGCAGTGAATTAATAAAAAATGAAGCTTCCATTTTTGAATCTTTTAATGTCATCAAAGGTTTTTTAAATATTGTTGTGACAGATGGTTATTGGCTAAAGTTAGTTAATGATCATTATCGGGATATTTGTTTTGGTAAACATGCCATTAATGGTAAAAAGGTAATGGTGGAGTATTCTTCGCCAAATACCAACAAGCCAATTCACCTTGGTCACTTAAGAAACAATTTTTTGGGTTGGTCCGTTGCAGAAATTTTAAAAGCATGCGGTTACAAAGTTTTTAAAAGCTGTATCGTAAACGATAGGGGAATTAATATTTGTAAAAGTATGATTGCCTGGCAAATGTTTGCAAACGGCACTACACCTCAAACTACTAACACTAAAGGCGATCATTTTGTAGGTAAATATTACGTAAAATTTAATGACGAATATAAAATGCAGGTTGCAGCTTTAGTTGCAACCGGTATCACACAAAAAAGTGCAGAAAAGCAGGCGCCTATCATGTTGTCAACTCAGCAAATGCTGCACGACTGGGAAGCCGGAAAGCCTGACATTATGGAATTATGGAGAACAATGAATGGATGGGTTTATGAAGGTTTTGACGTTACCTATAAAAGAATTGGCAGCGATTTTGACAAAACTTATTATGAAAGCAATACCTATTTATTAGGAAAAAAAATTGTTGAATTAGGGTTAGAAAAAAATGTTTTTTACAAAAAAGAAGATGGCAGTGTATGGATCAATCTTACGGAAGATGGGCTTGATGAAAAACTTGTTTTACGCAAAGACGGAACAAGTGTTTATATAACCCAGGACATTGGACTTGCACAACAAAAAAATGATGAATACAATATTGATGAAAGCATTTATGTAATTGGCGACGAGCAGAATTATCACATGAAAGTGTTGAAGTTGATTGCCCAAAAAATGGGTGTTGCTGCCGCAGATGCAATACAACATTTAAGTTATGGAATGGTAGAATTGCCAAGTGGTAAAATGAAAAGCCGTGAGGGAACGGTTGTTGATGCAGATGAACTGGTAGATGAAATGATAAATACTGCACGCAGACATACTGAAGAACTTGGTAAAGTGAAAGATTTTACGCCTGAGGAATTGGTGGAACTTTATAATACCATTGGTTTAGGCGCAATGAAGTTTTATTTGCTGAGGGTTGATCCTAAAAAAAGAATGATTTTTAACCCGGAAGAATCAATCGATTTTCA
>JANLVW010000120.1:0-1264 GCA_031364205.1 Ferruginibacter sp. | reverse complement strand
GAATTTCTACCGGCTTTTTTCCTATACGACTCATAATTTAAAATTTGTATGCTTTTAAAACTTTTGAAAATGAAAGTGTTCAGCCTGTATAGTTGACTTAATTATCATTCCATAAAAACAAACACCATTTTCAAATGTTTGTTATAACTATTTATTAATAAATGTTGCAAAGAACCTCTCCACCAACATTTTGTACTTTAGCCTCTTTGTCTGTCATCACTCCTTTTGATGTAGAAATAATTGCAACACCTAACCCGTTTTTAACTCTTTTGAATTCATCCGGTTTTGCATAAGTACGTAAACCCGGGCGGCTCACTCTTTCTAAACTCTGTATGGCAGGTAATTTTGTTGTAGCATCATACTTCAATGCTATTTTAATTAAACCTTGCTTTTTATCTTCTTCAAACTTGTACTTAAGAATATAGCCTTTGTCATACAAAATTTCAGTAATGCGTTTCTTAAGATTACTTGCAGGAATTTCAACAATACGGTGATTAGCCATTTGTGCGTTTCTAATTCTTGTTAAGTAATCTGCTATCGGATCAGTAACCATTGTTCTTTTTTGTTAAGTTATTTTAATAATTTTTTCAATGCGATATCCTTCATATCCACCATTCGGAGGCTAGAGGGTTTTTACCAACTTGATTTGGTAACCCCCGGTATTTTACCAGACAGAGCCATATCCCTAAATGTAATACGGTTTACACCAAAATGGCGCATGTATCCACGAGGGCGGCCTGTAAGTTGACAACGATTTCTTAAACGTACCGGCGAAGCATTTTTCGGAAGTAAATCCAAACCTGCGTAATCACCAGCAGCTTTAAGAGCCGCTCTTCTATCAGCATATTTTGCAACAATACGCTCTCTTTTTCTTTGTCTAGCTTCAATCGATTTTTTAGCCATAATTTGTTTGTTTTATTTTAATACTGAACACTCAGCATTAAATACTATTTCTTTACATTTTTGAACGGCATACCCATTTCTTTAAGCAATTCAAATGCTTCTTCATTGGTTTTTGCGGTTGTTACAAAGGTTATATCAAGCCCTGTAATCTTATTAACTTTATCAATATCAATTTCGGGAAAAATGATTTGTTCTGTAATACCTAAAGTGTAATTACCACGACCATCAAATGCTTTGTCGTTAATTCCTTTAAAATCACGAACACGTGGTAATGATACAGATACGAGTCTGTCAAGAAACTCATACATTTTTACACCACGTAAAGTAACTCTTGCACCAATAGGCATGTTCTTACGAAGTT
>JANLVW010000525.1:0-7760 GCA_031364205.1 Ferruginibacter sp. | reverse complement strand
AGGCAGGTGAGTACAAAGTGTATATTGTAGATGAGGTTCATATGCTGAGTGCATCTGCCTTTAATGCATTTTTAAAAACACTTGAAGAACCGCCTCCGTATGCCATTTTTATTTTGGCGACAACAGAAAAACATAAGATTTTACCAACCATATTAAGCCGCTGCCAGATATTTGATTTCAAAAGAATTACTACAAATGATACCGTAGAGCATCTTAGGGAAATATGTAATAAAGAAAATACTACTGCAGAAAACGCCGCTCTTCATGTAATTGCGCAAAAAAGTGAAGGCTGCATGAGAGATGCTTTAAGCATACTTGATAAAATTGTAAGTTTTACGGGAGGTAAATTAACCTATTCCAATACACTTGAGCATTTGAATATACTTGATGAGGATTATTTTTTTAAACTGTTACAATATGCAACAGAACAGAAATTGAGCGATGCTTTGCTGTTGTTTGATGATATAAATCAGAAGGGTTTTGAGGGAGATACTTTTTTGGAAGGCTTTATAGAATTTTTAAGAAATTTATTGGTATGCAAAGATGCAAAAGCTGCGATTTTATTAGAAGTTGCTGAAGATTTTAGAGATAAATATTTACAGTCGGCAAAAGAAATTTCAGCAAACTGGATGATTGCCGCTTTAAATACAACACATGAAGCTGCTTTAAATTATAAACAGGCACGCAATAAAAGGCTGTGTGTTGAAATGGCTTTAATAAAACTCTGTTATATAAATCAGGCTGTAGAAATTACTGAAGTAAACAGCGAAACAATTGTAAAAAAAAAATTAGTTGACAGTTCCAAACCTGTTTTTTTTAAAGGAATCTCAATTATTAAATTAAAAGAAATTCCCGCTGCAGAAATTATAGAAAGAAAACAAGTTGTAAAGGAGGCTGTTCTTTTTATAAAAAAAGAAATTATTCCTGTTTTACCCGTAATTATTAAAAGCGAAATTCCTGAACCAATTCGTAAAAAGACAGGTTTTGGTTCTCTGGAAAAAATTCGTTCAAGGCTTTTGCTTGAAACAAAACAGGAAAAAACATTACTGGAATTAACGGACATTAATCTACAAAAAGCGTGGACAGACTATACAGAAACTCTTTTTATAGAAAAAAAATATCCTGTAGTTACACAGTTTAAAATGGCGGAGTTGAGAATTGATGATGAGTTTAATTTTACAGTAATTACCGGTAGCATTTTGCAACAACGTTTTATTGAAATGGAAAGATCAGGTCTTATACCATACATGCAAAAATACTTTGGAAATAAATTGCTTAAATATTCTATTGAAATAAACGAACCGGAAGTAGGGGCAGAAGATAATAAAAAAAGTCTTACACCAAAACAGCAGTACGAGATGATGATCTTAAAATATCCATTAATAAAAGAACTTAAGGACAGGCTGAAGATGGAAATTGACTATTAAAAGAATAACAGCATATAACGCAAAAGATTTTTATTTTTTTTGCATTAATTTCGAACTCAAATATTTTTAAAATACAATTATGGCAGAAGTAATAAGGATGCCGCTGCTGAGCGATACTATGACGGAAGGAAAGATAGTGGCATGGAATAAAAAAGTGGGCGATAAAGTAAAAGCCGATGATGTATTGGCTGATGTTGAGACTGACAAAGCAACTATGGAAGTGAATGGTTATGTTGACGGAACACTTTTATACATTGGTGTACCTGAAGGCGAGGCTGCAAAAATTAATCAGATTATTGCTATTGTAGGTAAAGAGGGTGAGGATTATAAATCCCTGTTAGATGGTGAAACGTCAAAGACAGAACTGACAACAGAGAACAGAGAACAGGCAGCTGAAGAAAAACCAGCAACTACAAACGCGCAACCTACAACTCCCCAACCCGCAACTTCTAACCCACAACCTGCAACCGTTTGCCTTCCCGAAGGAGCAAAAGAAATTAGAATGCCTTTACTGAGCGATACCATGACTGAAGGAAAAATTGTTGCATGGAATAAAAAAGTTGGTGATCCGGTAAAAGCAGATGATGTATTGGCAGATGTAGAAACCGATAAAGCAACAATGGAAGTAGTAGGTTATGAAGAAGGTACACTTTTGTACATTGGTGTAGAAGCAGGACAGGCTGCAAAAATAAACCAGATAATTGCCATTGTAGGAAAACCGGGAACAGATGTAGCGGCTTATGTTGCAGCTGAAAAAAACCAAACTCAAAATAGTGGACAACAGACCATAAAAACCGAAAAACAGACTACAGAAAACCAACCACAAAAGAAGGAAAATGTACTACAAAGCATTGTTGCGCAGCCCGTAATTTCTAACTCACCACCGGTAACTACTCACATTGAACCCGCGTCTAATGCCGACGGCAGAATTAAAGCCTCGCCCCTTGCTAAAAAAATTGCGGCAGAAAAGGGTTTGGATATAAGTAAAATTAACGGGACCGGTGATGGTGGCCGAATTACTAAAAGTGATATTGAAGGATATAAAGAGGAAACAACAGAAAATAGACTTCAGACCTTAGACCTCAAACAACAGATACAAACCTCACAACCCGTAGCTAATAAGCAGCAACTCTTTACTGAGTCATACACAGATGTACCGCTTACACAAATGCGCAAAGTTATAGCACGCAGGTTGGGAGAGAGTATGTTTACTGCACCACATTTTTATTTAACCATGGAGTTAAATATGGATAATGCCATGGCTGCACGTATTGCAATAAATGAAATTAGCCCAGTAAAAGTTTCATTTAATGATATGATTATAAAAGCCTGTGCTGCTGCACTTCGTTTACATCCAGATGTAAACAGCAGTTGGATGGGAGACTTTATCAGAAAAAACAACCACATACATATTGGTTCTGCATTGGCTTTGCCTGAAGGATTAATTGTACCTGTTATAAAATTTGCAGATCAAAAATCATTGTCTCAGATAGCTGCTGATGCAAAAGAATTGTATGCAAAAGCAAAAGATAAAAAACTGCAGCCAAACGAATTTAGTGGCAACACATTTACCATATCTAACCTTGGTATGATGGATATTGAGGAGTTCACAGCAATCATTAATCCACCTGAAAGTTGCATATTAGCGGTAGGAAAAATAAAGGAAATTGCAGTAAGTCGCAATGGCAAATTTGAAACAGCCAACGTAATGAAAGTAACCTTGAGCTGCGACCATAGAAGCGTAGATGGTGCGGTAGGTGCAGCCTTTTTACAGACATTAAAAAAGTTTGTGGAGAACCCAGTTACGATGTTGGTTTAAAAATTTAATTAATAACTTAAAAGAAGTCTTTCTCAACACAGAGAAAGACTTTTTATTTACCAAAATAAATTTTTATGAAATTCTTAATTGTATTTTTTTACACTTTATTTAGTTTACAGGCGAGTGCACAAAAAATTGTAAACCTAGTTTTTGTAGGTGATAAGGGAGTGACTGAAAATATTAAAGAAGCAAAATTTTTTATTGTTGTGAAGGATTTTGGAGGTAAACTTCAACGCTTAGACTATAAAATGAGTGGTCCACTAAGTAAAGAAAATAATTACCTCGATAGTAATATGCAAATATTGGATGGTCCCTATTATGAATATGCTTTGGATGGTTCACTTGCTACAGCAGGCAAGTATATTAATGATCTAAAAGAGTACGATTGGATGAGTTACAACCACATAGGTAAAGTAATTCTAAGTAAAACTTATTTAAACAATGTTTTAATTAAAACTTCAGATCCTGATACTGTGGCAAAAAAAGAAATATTAACAGATAATAAGATGATTGAAAAAGAAGCAGACTTTGGAAAAAATAATAAAGCGTGAAAAATTTTTTAGTTAAAAATTTGAATACCGAGATAGGAAATCAGTCAGTAAAAGGAGGTACAGTTAGTGTTGGATTCATAGTAGATACATTAGGTAAATGCACCGATATTCATGTAATAAAATTAATAGAATTTGTACTTGATGAAGAAGTTAAAAGAATAATTTATTTTTCACCGCCATGGATTCCTGCAGAACAAGCAGGCAAAAAAGTAAAGGCTTATAGAATTCAGCCTATTACATTTGCAAAACCTTAGTTTCATTATTTACTGAAAGTTCAATAATAAATGCTATTTTTATTAGATGAAACTGGAAGAAGCGAAACAACAATTTATAAATAGCTGGGGGGCATTTGGAACGCAATGGGGCATTAACCGTACCATGGCGCAAATTCATGCATTGTTGCTTATAAGTATGGCTCCTATTACACAAGATGATGTTATGGAGCAATTGAGTATCAGCCGGGGCAATGTAAATATGAATATAAGGGATTTAATTGGCTGGGGATTGGTAGAAAGAGTTATAGTTTCAGGAGAAAGAAAAGAATATTTCACTGCGGACAAAAACATCTGGAAAGTAGCTACACAAATCATAAAAGAACGAAAAAAAAGAGAACTTGATCCTATGTTGAAACTGTTGAGCCAGTTGGAGAACATAGCTGATAAAAAAGAAAAAGACGCTAAAGAATTTTTGACTGTAGTAAGTGATATAAAAAAATTGGGTAGTCATGCTGATACCTTACTAGACCTAATGATAAAAGCGGAAGAGAACAAATTTATAAGTGGGGTATTAAAAATATTTAAATAAAATGCCAAATCCACCAATCATATTGTTTGACGGTGTTTGCAACCTTTGCAACAATTCGGTTCAGTTTGTAATAAAACATGATACTGATAATAAATTTATGTTTGCGGCATTACAGTCACCGACAGGGCAGGCATTATTACAGCAGTATAATTTACCACAGCAAGAGTTGAATTCTTTTGTGTTAATTAAAGATGAGAAAGTTTATCTAAAATCAACAGCTGCACTTAATGTTGAAAAAAATTTAAACGGCCCGGTCAAATTACTGTATGGCTTTATAATTGTACCGGAATTTATTAGAAATGCAGTATATAATTTTATTGCTAAAAACAGGTATAAATGGTTTGGTAAAAAGGAAAGCTGTATGATACCAACACCTGCTTTACAATCAAGATTTTTAAATTAAATATTATGCAAAAAAAAACAGTCGTACTCGGTGCATCTCAAAATGAAGAACGCTACAGCAATATGGCAGTTAAAAAACTGGTAGCACAAAAACACCCTGTTATTGCAATTGGCAATAAAGAAGGAATAATAAATGATATTAAAATAATAAAAGATAACCCATCTTTAAACGATGTAGATACGGTCACACTATATCTAAATCCTGAAAACCAAAAGCCTTATTACGATTATATACTTTCATTAAAGCCCAAACGAATCATTTTTAACCCGGGCACAGAGAATGATGAGTTGGAAAGCCTTGCTGCTGCAAAAGGAATTAAAACAATGAAAGCCTGCACGCTTGTTTTGCTATCGACAAACCAGTATTAAAAAAAATCAGATTTTAAATAATAAAATATTCGATGTGGCGTTTATGATACAGAACCTATCCAAATATCTCTAAAAAACCCACAAATGAAAAAATACAGCAAAACTTTGATTGCAGTATTATTAGCTGTTTCCTCATTGGCAAGCTTCGCACAGATGAATGATAGAAGGCCTCAAATGTATTCATCCCGTCCACAATCAATCAATATCGACAAAAGTATTTTCGCAAATGCTTTAGATGCTACAGAAGGCAAAGAAATTTCTTTACAACTTTCTGCCGATTTTACATTTTATGGAAAAGTCATAAGCAATTTTAGCAAGTATAATAATTTACACACTGTAATGGTGCGTTCAAATGAAAATGCGACCACTATACTTCAAATTACCCTCATTCAAGAAAAAAATAATATTTCTTATTCAGGTCGTATTATAAACGGCAATGCTGCAGATGGATATGAAATAAAAAATAATAACGGAGTTTATTCTTTACAGAAATTTGAAACCCTAAAAATTTTAGATCCCTGTAAATTTTAATATCCAAAAGATACTGACGATCGTCCCAATATCCGATCTCATTTATCTCTGATAAAAACCCTATACAATGAAAAACCTTACAGAAAAGTTGTGCTTTATTGCGCTGCTGTTTACATCCATCAATGCTTTCTGCCAGATCCCTAATCTCAGCAGTAATCCAGGCACGATAACTTCACCAAAACCAACTATTTTTTTAGATTTTGACGGACAAACAGTTCAGTCAAGTGGTTGGCAAAGCGGCAGCCGTTTTATCTGCCAGCCGTCAGGATTGAATGCAACTCAAATAACTGAGGTTTTTAACAGGGTTAGTGAAGATTATCGGCCTTTTAATGTAAATGTTACTACCGATTCCACACAATTTTTAATGGCACCAGTTAAACAAAGAATAAGAATAATAGTAACACTTACGAGTGCGTGGTATCAGAATGTTGGTGGTGTAGCATACATAGGTTCTTTTATTTGGGGTGATGATACACCTGGGTTTGTATTTCCTGATAGGATCGGCTATGCTGCAAAATATGTCTCTGAATGTTGCACACACGAAAGTGGACATACATTAGGCCTTTCGCACCAGTCAAAATACGATGCTTTATGTAACCTTACAGATCCATATCGTGGAAACACAGGAAGTGGTCAAACATCATGGGCGCCGGTTATGGGCAATAGTTATTATAGTAATATGACAGGATGGGACAACGGACCAACGCCTTCCGGATGTACTAACGATCAGGATAACCTTACAATTATAACTACACAAAATGGTTTTGGTTATCGCCCGAACGATTATGGAGCAACTCTAGACAATACAACAACTGTTATTAACCCAGCAGGCTTTAATTTGCAGGGAATTATAACAACCAGAACCGATGTTGATGCATTTAAATTTACTATTGCACAGTCTGGTTTTATACATATCAGCGTTACACCTTACAGCGTTGGTTCATTAAATGATGGTGCAGATTTAGATGTAAAATTAATGATGTACAACAGCGCTAAAGTTCTAATTGCTACTTACAATCCCTTAGATGCTATGAATGTAAATATTGATACATCATTAAATACCGGAGATTACTACATTCAAGTTGCAGGTGCTGCTAACAACAATACTACAAATTATGGTAGCATTGGCTCATACACATTATCCGGCTATAGAGGTCCTTTACCGATTCATAACATCAGCTTGAAAGGTATTAACGATAATGGTTTGCACAAATTTAAATGGGAAATTATTGCTGATGAACCAATTGCATCACAAGTTTTGGAGATTTCTTCCAACGGAAATGAGTTTCATACAATGATGACGGATGTTGACGGTATAAGGAAATATGAATATACACCGTCAGAAAAAAATACACTTTTTTATAGGCTGAAGGCAACAAATACGTTAAATCAAAGTTTATACTCAAATATTCTGATTTTAAAAACTAACAGCAGTTCTGATAAACTATTCAGCGTGTCTACATTGGTTCAGGATAATATAGTGGTAAAAGCTACAGATAATTTTACGTACAATTTGTTTGATTTAAACGGAAGGTTAATAGTATCGGGTAAACAAATAAAAGGAAACAGCAACATTAATGTACAAAACCTTATAAAAGGAATGTATGTATTGCAAATGCTAACAGATAATTACAAACAAACAGAAAGAATTATAAAACAGTAAGGTAGATTCATGTGTAAAGTAAGGGAGTCGGTGTTAGGGACCGGCTCTCTTTTTATTTGGGGTAACGTAGGTATAAAGCTATAAGTATTAAGAATAGATTTTTTCTTTTTTTTACTTTAATATCAGTTCATTTGTAAAATTAATTGAATTATGTTCTCTCAAATCTTAAGTCTCAAATCCTGTTTCTCACTTCT
>JANLVW010000008.1:0-1700 GCA_031364205.1 Ferruginibacter sp. | reverse complement strand
ATGCTAACTTTTTAGTAACTGAATAGGCAGAGTATTGCTCAAAAACTTCTTTGTTTACCTGTTCTGGTTTAAAATCATCAACAAATTTTTTAAAGGCCATTATTTGTTGGGCGAAGTTGAATTGCAATTGTTTTACATTGATTTCATTTATTGTTATCACAATTCCCGCATTTGATTGAACAAGTACCGGTGTGCCCTGACTCTGCTCATGTAATACCGCCAACACCGGTTTGTTTGCTAAAATTGCCTGATATACTTTTGAGGGTGTATAGTGCGGTTCAGTACTACCTAATACAAACACAGCATCAGCAATATTTAAATGAACAAGCACATCTAAATAAGGTATACGGGCGGGATATTCAAAAATAGTTTTATGCCACAAACCATATTTTTCTGCAAGCGGTTTAATGTTATAACTCTGAGCATCTGTTGTAATTTTTCCTGTGCCAATAAAATGAAATTCCACATCTTCAAAAACAGCTGCATTTGCTGCAATAGATGCAAAAATGTTTTCTAATGGCTCATATGCTTTGGGTAACATTGCACCTGCATATACAAATTGAAGTTTGTGTTTTTTCTTTCCAAAAAGATAGGATTTAATATTTAATTGTTTAATTATCTCGTGGTCTTTTGGTTCACCGCCGTAGGGCATTGCTCCAGCAACTATATTTTTTTTTAGCAGTGGGTTTCTGCTTAAAACACCTTCATAGTATCCTTCTGCAACACCTGTTATTAGTGATGCTTTCTTTACTGCAATCGGTTCAAGAAATTTTGCAAGTTGGGTACTCCACCAATGGCGGCTCAGTTTTTTATTTGTACCCGGGAATTCGTGTACCCAGGGATCAATGTAATCGATGCCATATTTGATACCTGTAAATTCGTGTATTAATCTTCCGAGTAAAGCGCAGTAAAATGAAGGAATAGGAATGTATAAAAAATCAATTTTTTCTAATCTTATCAGATCCTTCGCCTTTTGATATAGTTGAAAAAAAGCACGTAATCCGATATCACCAATTAGTCTAAGTTTACCAATTGAAAATGCCGTTACTTTTTCTACTCTTAATTTAGCAGGTAATAGTTTTGTCAGATTATTGTCGAGTGTTTCTTCATAATATTTTTCATGTACGGTGAGTATGATGGGCTCCCAGCCAAAAACAGGAAGGTATTGTGCAAACAAGCGAGGCCTATGAACACCTGCAAGATTGGATGGAGGAAAATGGGGATATAGAATGAGGATTTTTTTCATTTAATTACAGCTAGTATTTTTTTAGATTCTTCATCCCAGTTTAAATGTTCTTTAGATAGTTTGTAATTGAATGTTTTTTGTGCATTAAGAATATTTAAATCCTTATAAAATTTTATCTTTTGAACCAATTCATTTTTGTTATTCACTGCAATGCTTTGACCTACTTGCCATTTTTTATTAAAAGCCAACTGCATGGCTGTTTCAGATAATATGATTGCATTACCTGCTAACAGGTAAGTGAATATTTTATTGGTTAAGCAAATATTTCTGTTTAAAGGAACGAAAAGTTCAATAGCAATACCCACATCAAATTTGGAAGCAAATGCAGGTAATAGTTCTGGCAGAATAATACCTGCAAAATGAATATTATCAATCATGTCACCTGCATGTGTTTTGATGTAGTCCTGCATATCTTCATTGCATCTGCCAGCCAGTGTTAAATGAATATCCGGGT
>JANLVW010000003.1:0-1693 GCA_031364205.1 Ferruginibacter sp. | reverse complement strand
TGATTCAATAGAATCTAAAACAACCCGTTTGGCACTAATGCAATCAATAGCATGTTCTAAACGAACAAATAGTCCTTCAAGGTTAAAGTCAGTCTCCTGAATATCTTTTTTTTCCAAAACCACATGTTCTATCAAAATTTTTTTTCTGGAAACAAGCCCTTGTAAATCCAGGTTTAGAGAGGCTACGTCTGTATAAAGTTCATCTTCTGTTTCTTCAAAAGACATAAAGACACCCGGCTCTTTAAATTTTATAACTCCATTTATTAAAAAATCAAGTCCTAAAAGGGTTTTTCCGGAGCCCGCACCTCCACTTACTAAAGTAGTTCTGTTTTTTGGGAGACCGCCTTCTGTAATTTCATCAAAACCTTTAATGCCCGTGAGGCACTTTTGTATTTGCTTGTTAGGAAAAGCAGTTTTTTTGGGAGTAATTTTATGCATACAAGATTCTTTTATTATACCGTTAAGATTAACAAATTAAAAGAAAGCAGGAAAAGTTTTGGGTGGCCGAATTATTATAAGTTATCAGGAGGCATTAATTCGTATTTATGCACTGACAGAACTAGATTAAGATATTTGTAAGTTACCATATTAGTTCGAAATTAATTAGCTGTAATTGTTTTTTTACTAACGTTTCTTCAAAAGGCTTCGGTATCATTATTTAAGTTGAGCTTATTTAAAGCATTCTTACTTTATAATTTACTTTCCTATTTGATGTGCAAGGGTTATTATTATTCCTTTGTCGCCACGCTGCACGACTGCTTATTTTTAAGGGGTGGAAGGTGACGGCAGTATTTAAAAATTATCCTGTAGGCAGTGGTATAAACTTACTTATTAATTATCGGTTGCTTTAGGATATCATATCAATTTAAAAGTTGTATTTTTTTAAAATGCAGTAAATTAATCCATATCTTTTTGATCATATTGTTGGAAATGTTTTCCTGCCAATGTTGTTGTAAGCGTTAATAAAAAAATTGATTCTTTTTTTGCCAATACATTGTGGGGAACATTTTGATGCAGTGCCAGCATTTCTCCGGGCCCTAATTCAGCAGATTGCTTTTCAGTTGTAATTAATATTTCTCCTTCAATAACCTGTATACTGATCAATCCGTCTATTGTATGTTTTATCATTTCAGCATCTTTGTGTAATGCTATCAGCACAATTCGCATACCATCAGTTTTAAAAACGGTTATGGCGTTTCGGTCACTTTCCTTCCATGCTTTTTCCTCCCTTATCTGTTTAGTAAAACTGCTAAGGTTAATTGTAACCATAGCTCCATCCATCATACGTTCCCCATGTGGACGTTGGGAGGTAGCCGCATTAAATTTTTGCTCCATTTTTTTTAATTTAAATCTTTACAAAAAATCTTTACCGTGTGTTTATTAAGTGAAAGAAAAAACAGACTTCTTTATTGTTTTAAGTTTTTAGATATGTCTTTAATAGAAAATTATTCTTTAGTATAAACAAGTTGGTTATCTACAATTCTTGCAGGGCTTGTGTAAGGGTGTTCTTCCCCTTTTCCGATACCCATAATGTGTATCACTGTCCAGCCATTGTGTTTTAAATAATCTGAAACAAGTGAGCGGTGGCAGCGCCACCATACAGCTTCGGAGCACATAAAAGCTACTGTTTTTTTTGTTCCTAAATACTCAAGTTCTTTAATGCCTTTTTTAAACAGTTCAGTTTCCATATAAT
>JANLVW010000859.1:0-1122 GCA_031364205.1 Ferruginibacter sp. | reverse complement strand
AATACACGCGACAAATAAGGATTTATCTCTGTAAGATTTTTGTAACTGTTTTTTACCAAACGCCCTACCCAACCTGCCTGCAGCACAAAGATTTTATCTTTTACCTGCAGTTCCCCAAATATATCCGGCATCAATTCATACCTTTTATTGTTCCAGGATGGGGTAATACCGGCATTTATTTTAATTATATCATTATGGTAATTTACCGATGGTGTTATCTGTACAATATTATTGGAGAATTTTATATTGTTTGGAAACACGTTACGGGTTGAATAATCTGTTAGATCAGCCTTAAGAACAACTTTAGCTGTAAAGTTTTCCGTAATATTTTTATCAAATGGCAAAATGATTATTGCATCTGTTTCATTTACCTTATCCTTATTTGTAAATAAACTCAACTCAACGTTTGGATTGTAGTTTATGCCTAGATTATTAGGTTGTGTATTTTTAAATCCGGCGCTTAAGGTAACATTCTGAAATTGTTGCTGTATAGAATCTTTTTTAAAACTTAAAACTTTATGATTGTATCCATATAAATGATACGTATTTGCATTTATCTCCAAGCCGCCATAAAGTTCCCTTTTATCGAAAAAATAACTTCCTACAGCCTTTACATTTACCTGACTGTAATCTTGGTTTACAATATTTCCTTTTGAGCTGATAAAATTTGCTATCAAGTTAAGTAAAGTTTTTTTTCCATCTCCAATACAGATCCCCCCACTAATGTAAGTCGTTGAAAAATTACCGTAACCAATTTTTAAAAACTTTCTGTTGCCCAAATATAAATTGCTATCCTGCTCAAGCGCAAGGGGTTTTAGTGATATAGGTCTGTAAGCATAAAATAAGTTTTGCGATGGTATTTTATAAACAAGTTTAGGTGCGGCAGTATCCGCAGGTAATTGAGAACCGGCAAAATTAATTTTGACAGCATTCTTTAGTACAGGTTTATAAGAAGAATTTATATCAATTGATTGTGTTTTTTTTGGTTCCTGCGCATAACTTTTCAGCATGCAGCAACTACAAAATACAACCAGCATTATTCTATTAATTCTACCTGATATTTTATTTAAAAACATACTAGTTATTAATTTTAGATTGTAATTTTTCTTCTGCGACAGCTTT
>JANLVW010000797.1:0-1034 GCA_031364205.1 Ferruginibacter sp. | reverse complement strand
CGGCTTTTGGTTGTTGATTTTATTAATATTTTTCTGTGCCTGACTGTATAAAGAAATAGTAGTTAATGCAATAAACAGTAGTACTGTCTTTATTATTTTCATTGTATTAATTTTAAATTAAAATTTGAGAGCAAAATTGTATGTTTATTTTAATGCATTTTTTATTTCATTTCCGGCCTGTAGCAGCGCAGATTTTGTACCCGATACTGTGCTGATTGCATTCAATAATCCCCAATCGTGGATCATTCCATTATACCGGGTTGCAGTTACTTTTACACCTGCTTCATCAAGTTTTCTTGCATAAGCTTCCCCTTCATCTCTTAGGATATCATTTTCGGCGGTTTGAATTAATGCAGGTGGCAACCCTCTTAACTGTTCTGTTGTAGCTCTAAGTGGAGAAACATAAATTTCATTTCTTTCATTTGGATTAGTTGTGTAATTATCCCACATCCACATCATTAAATTTTTAGTAAGAAATCTGTCTTTTCCAAAAAGATTGTAGGAGGCAGTTTCAAAATATGCATTGGTAACAGGCCATAATAAAACCTGTAATTTAATTTGTGGTCCTTTTTTCTCTTTGGCCATTATTGAAACTACAGCAGCCATATTTCCACCTACACTATTACCTGCTACTGCGAGGCGTTTACCATCCACACCAATGGATGCACCATTTTTTGCCACCCATTTTGTAGCAGCATATGCTTCATTAATTGCTACCGGATAATGAGCTTCAGGCGAAGCTGTATAATTTACAAAAACTGCAGCAGCACCGGATGCTACAACAATATCTCTCACCATACGTTCGTGTGTTGGAAAATCTCCCAGCACCCAGCCGCCACCATGAAAGAACATAAAAACAGGCAATAGCCCCTTAGAATTTTTAGGTTTTACAATGTTTATAGAAACTGTTAACCCATCCTGCTGTATGGTTTTTTTTGTTACTGTAATGCCTGATAAATCAACCTTTACACCAGCCTGTGCACCAAGCAGAACAAGCCTGGCATCTCTAGGTGGTAATTGCTCCAGGGGTTTTC
>JANLVW010000736.1:0-1445 GCA_031364205.1 Ferruginibacter sp. | reverse complement strand
CAAACGTAGGTGATGAAGGTGGATTTGCACCAAACATACAAAGCAACGAAGAAGCAATAGAAACAGTATTGGAAGCAATACAGGCAGCAGGTTATAAAACCGGTAGCCAGATAGGTATTGCTATGGATGCCGCCAATAGTGAGTTATGGAACGCCAAAGAGAAAAAATATATATTCCATAAGAGCGACGGAAAGAAAATGACAAGCGAGCAACTGGTTAAGTACTGGGAAAGCTGGGTTAAACAATATCCGATTATTTCTATTGAAGACGGTATGGCCGAAGATGATTGGAAAGGCTGGAAAATGATGACGGAATCGTTGGGTGAAAAATGCCAGATTGTAGGAGATGATCTATTTGTAACCAATGTTGATCGTTTAGCAAGAGGAATAAAAGAAGATATTGCCAATGCATTGTTGGTTAAAGTGAACCAGATTGGAACACTTACTGAAACTATTAATGCAGTAAGCATGGCACAGCAGGCAGGTTACAATACTATTATGAGCCACCGCAGCGGCGAAACTGAAGACAGTACGATTGCTGACCTTGCAGTTGCATTAAATTGCGGACAAATAAAAACCGGTTCTGCAAGCCGCAGCGACCGCATGGCAAAATACAACCAGCTTTTAAGAATTGAAGAAATATTGGCTGACAGTGGCCAATATCCAGCAGGAAAAATAAAATTCGGCAAATAATCACTAATTTGGCAGTATGAAATTTATTACTCCTGTTTTAAATGTTTTAAAAAACAAATACTTTATTGCAGCTGTAGGGTTTGTAGTTTGGATGTTATTTTTCGACCCTAAAGATTGGGGCCTGATGACATCCAGAAACAATAAATTAAAAGAATTGAAGCTGAGTGAGCACCATCTAACAATATTAATAAAGGATACTAAAAAGGAATTATCTCTTTTAAAGACTGATGCAGCATCGATTGAAAAATATGCAAGAGAGAAGTTCTTTATGAAAAAAGACAATGAAGACTTATTTATAATTAAAACGCCACAATAATATTGATCATCAAACAATATGTTTATTATGTTTGCGTTATTAGTTAGTAAAGAGACTTTTTTAACCATTTAAAAGAATTTATGGCGAATATCACGCAGGATGACCTTCTTAACTATTTGTATAATGAGGGTTCTGCAGAAAAGATAGAATACATAAAGCAATTATTAGAAACAGATATTGACTTGCAGGAAAGATTTCAGGTTCTAAAAACTGCAAAATCTCGTCTCGATCAAATAAAACTAATATCCCCGAACAGCAGATCAGTGGATAATATACTTAATTATGCAGAACGATGAGTTATAGAACTGCATTCACACGATTAACAACAATTGTTATATAATTTTATGGCCCGTATTTTAAATTGCGTGCTTTTTTATGAAGATAGGTGACAGATACAAATTCATTATTGCATATTTTTTAGAGCATGCGCCTGAAGC
>JANLVW010000730.1:0-1012 GCA_031364205.1 Ferruginibacter sp. | reverse complement strand
GCACATTTTGCCTAAACAAACATTTAACACCCAGTTCTTCAGCAAGTTTGTGCATTGAACTTGCAACAGTATTTAAGCCACCTTCCGGATACCAGGTTCCCAATTTAATATCAGCATAGTTCATAAGGCTGTATAAAGCGGGAATATTTTGTGGAAGTGCGCCTAAAAAAAGCACCGGAAATTCCATTAATTCAACAATGTGTGGATGGGTAAAATATTTGCTGATATGCTTTTTCATATCTGTAAACACATCAAGCTTTAAAATACCTTTTGCCAGATCAATATCTAGAAATTCAGTAACGGAAAGACTCGGTTTGTAAACAAGTTTATTTACGCCTACTTCATATTTATAAGCCGCTTCGGCAAGAAAATTATCCAGTTGCTCCCCGCTTCCTTTTTCAATAGATTCAAATAAAGTTTTTAGTGAATTGTAATCCGCAGGAATATCCATTCGGGTTTCGGGATAATAAACTGAATAAGAAGGGTCAAGTCTTTTTAAAGAATAATAGTCAGAAACTTTTTTACCAAAACTACCAAAGTAACGTTCAAAAACATCAGGCATCCAATACCAGCTCGGGCCCATATCAAAAGTGAAACCTTCTGCTAAAAATTTTTGTGCACGGCCCCCTGGTAAAAGATGTTTCTCCAGTAAGGTGACATCCCAGCCTTCTTTTGCCATAAAGGAAGCAGCAGATAAACCTGCAAAACCACTTCCGATTACAATAATTTTGTGCATCAAAAAACTATTAATGAATTAAAGGTCTGATTGAATTTGTTGTGTTATGATTCAAAACTAAACCTAATCAACTCCATTAAATTGCGAAAGAGGAAAATTTGAGGTTTTAAATTTTTTCAGTAGCTGTAAAACAAATTTCGGAAACTATTTCAATTTTAAAATGGCTGTTATATGGTGGAGATAAGCATCAATTACAATTTTTTTGGTAAATTTTTCTTTTACCCTTTCTCTAGCTGCGTTACCCCATTTTTTCTCTTTCAGAAACAGATAAATGAA
>JANLVW010000716.1:0-2976 GCA_031364205.1 Ferruginibacter sp. | reverse complement strand
GTTATTAATAAGTCTTCGCAGGAAAAGATTGAACAATACATAACAGCAGCAGAATCGCAGGGAGCCAAAATTCTTGTTGACGGAAGAAATACTACTGTACGGGGAAAAGAAAATGGTACTTATGTTGGACCAACGGTTATTGATTTTGTAACAGCACAAATGAGTGTTGCTACCGAAGAAATATTTGGGCCGGTGATTTCTATTATGCGTGCAAAAACAGTTGATGAAGCATTGGCAATTGAAAATGCAAATCCATATGGAAATGCCGCATCTGTATTTACACAAAATGGTGGAATGGCAAGGTATATTATTGAAAGGGCAAGTGCCGGAATGATTGGCGTAAATGTGGGGGTACCTGTGCCCCGAGAACCATTTAGCTTTGGTGGCTGGAATGAAAGTAAATTTGGCGTAGGTGATATTACGGGTAAAAGTTCTATTGAATTTTGGACGAAATTAAAAAAATCAACCATTAAATGGAATGCGGAGGCGGGGGTTAACTGGATGAGTTAGAACACGGATGACACGAATTAAACGGATTAAAACGGATTTTTACTGCTTCGCAGGAATCACATACTTTTTTTAAATGAAGCATGAACAAATAACTGAGAAAATGATAGAGGCATTTTATAAGGTTTATAATACATTAGAATATGGTTTTTTAGAGAAGGTTTATGAAAATGCCATGTTTATAGAATTGACATCATTGGGTTTCAAAGTAGAAAAGCAAAAAAAGATATTGGTCTATTATTATGGTAGTATAGTTGGAGATTATAATGCAGACCTGATAGCAGAAGATGTTGTAACAGTTGAACTCAAAATTAGCGAATGTAATGTGGCAGAAAACGAGTGCCAATTGATAAATTATTTGAAGGCTACAAATATAGAAGCAGGCCTGCTTTTAAATTTCGGTAAAACCCCGCAAATGAAAAGAAAGATATTTGATAATGATAAGAAACCTATGTTGAAATAATGGATAGAACACGGAAAACACAGATTAGATGGATTTTCACGGATTTTTAATATTTATTAATTTGAATTCTACGAAGTAGAATCAATCCGTTATTATGCGTCCAACCGGTCTAATCCGTGTTCCCAAAAAATAAAATTATGAGCACAAAAACAATTTCAGAATCAACTGAGATCATTCAGAATAATCTAGACTACACACTATTTAGCTGGAGTAAACAAAAATTCATTGCACCCATAGCGGTAAAACATGCGGAAGGCGTTTATTTGTATGATTATGATGACAAGCGTTACATTGATTTCTCTTCCGGATTAATGAATGTAAATATTGGGCACGGCGACCAAAGGATAACAGATGCAGTTGTAAAACAAATGCAGGAAGTATCTTATGTAACACCGAGCTGTGTTACGAAAGTTCGTGGAGAACTGGGTAAAAAGTTAGCGGAGATTTGTCCCGGCGACCTTAATAAATCATTCTTTACATTATGTGGTGCAACCTCCATTGAAAATGCATTAAAACTCGCAAGAACATATACAGGCAAACATAAAATATTAAGCCGTTATCAATCTTATCACGGAGCATCATATGCAGCTATGGCCGCAAGTGGAGATCCACGCAGGCTTCCGGCGGATTCACAGCAGGCTCCTAATTTTATACATTTTGATTTACCCATTAAATACCGTTGGGAATATGGCGAAGAAAATTTATTAAAAGAAGCCGTAAGTAGTTTAGAAAGACTGATTGCGTTTGAAGGTCCGGGTAATATTGCTGCCATCGTTTTTGAGGGAGAATCGGGTTCGTCCGGCTGTTTAAAATACCCTGTTGGATACTTAAAAGCGGTAAGAGAAATCTGTGATAAAAATGGTATGCTTATTATTATAGATGAAGTAATGAGCGGCTTTGGCCGTACAGGAAAGTGGTTCGGATTTCAGCATCATGATATGATACCGGACATGATTGCAATGGCAAAAGGATTGACCTGTGGTTATCTGCCGTTTGGTTGTTTACAGGTGAGTGATAAAATTACCTCCAAATACGATGAAGCCATGTTGCCACTAGGGCTTACGTACTCTGCTCATCCGGTAAGTTGTGCAGCGGCTTTAGCAACATTAAAAATTTATGAAGACGATAATTTAATAGAAAATGCTGCAGCTATGGGGAAATACATGGAACAAAAAGTAGAAGAAATGAAAGCTGTTCATCCGAGTATTGGCGATTTTAGAAATACCGGTTTATTGGGTTGTATTGAATTGGTAAAGAACAGAAATACAAAAGAACCAATGGCGCCTTTTAATGCAAAGCCCGATGAAATGGACGTGATGAATAAAGTTGCTGCAAAAATAAAAGAGCTGGGCATGTACACTTTTGTGAGATGGAATTATATTTTTGTTGCACCTCCATTAATTGTTACAAAAGAGCAAATTGATGAAGGACTGGCAATAATAAGTGAAGCAATTAAAATTGCAGATGCACATGTTGATTAGTGAAAATATTTTGTTGCTAAAAAGGCTCGAATTGTTAAAGACCAATAATGATTTTTTTTCGAAGCATGATACACTTGATTTTAAATTATTAGTATGTCTGTTTTAATAAAAAGGGAAAGGTATCATTACTGCAACAGATAATTCTGTTGCAGTGTTTTTTATTGAAGGTGAAACCATTGGAAAAACCTGTAAAGAAAAGCCGATAAATAAATTGATGCTAAAGGAAAATTGGTCATGCCGCGTGGTATTGATCCGGATGTATATTTAGCTATGCCTTTTATGGGTACATATTCTTCTGATAATTATGAAACCGTATCCTTGCTGCTTTATACGGGGTACAACAATGGTCATCGATTTTATTTTACAGAAACCGGGCAATTCATTACAAGCTGCATTGGAAGTATGGCGCAGCCGAAGTGATAACAATTGTGTACGGGATTACAGCTTTCAAATACGCTACCAGCCATAATCCTAAAGAATTTGCCTAATATGAAGATCTTGCTTTGGACGCCGAAATTATGTATG
>JANLVW010000715.1:0-2170 GCA_031364205.1 Ferruginibacter sp. | reverse complement strand
CCTTCAGGTCTATTCCATTCATCTGTTTTAAAAAAAGCTTTTCCGTCACATTTTTCTACTGCTTGGCAAATGGTATTTTGCAAAGAATGTATGAGCATTATGAACTTTTCTTTTGTTGGCATTTGATTGATATTTATGAGTCATTATTCCCGTATTCACCCTCTCCATTCCTTAACCGCATCTACAAATGCTCTTGCATGGTCTACCGGAATATTGGGCGTCATACCATGACAGAGATTTGCAATGTAACGTTGTGCCCCAAAAGCGTTGATCATATTATGAACATCCGTTCTAATTTCTGCTGTTGTCTGTAATAATTTTGCAGGGTCTAGATTGCCCTGAAGTGTTACGTATGGCCCTACCAACTCTCTTGCAAACTGCGGCTTTATGCACCAGTCTACACCCATTGCCATTGTACCATTATCAGCTAAATCCTTCATCGCATACCAACTTCCTTTAGGATATAAAATTACCGGGCAAAGCGGTTGTAAATCTTGCTGTATCTGCAATAAATAAGGCTGAGCCCAACTTTCAAAATCTGCGGGAGAAAGTAAACCACTCCAACTATCAAATACCTGTAACACATCTGCACCTGCTGTTCTTTGTGCTTTTAAATATAATATGGTCGTATCAGTTATCATTTGCAATAATTGCCTTGCCGCAAGCGGATGCTGGTAACAAAATGCTTTTGCTTTATCAAATGTTTTACTGCCTTTACCCTCCACCATATAACACAAAATAGTAAATGGCGCACCTGCAAAACCTATAAGTGGTATTTTTTTGTCCAGCGTTTTTTTGGTGAGGGTAATTGCTTCCATCACATAATGCAATCGCTCTGCAACATCAGGCACTACGACTCTCTGTAAATCTTCAGGTATTTTAATTGGTTCAGGTAATAACGGCCCCTGTCCTTCATTCATCTGCACTTCCAAACCCATTGCCTGCGGTATAACAAGTATATCACTAAATAAAATTGCCGCATCTACACCAATAATATCTACGGGCTGCAAAGTAATTTCACAAACCAATTCAGGCGTTTGCACTCTTGTAAAAAAATCATATTTTCTTTTGAGTACCATGTATTCGGGCAAATAACGACCTGCCTGTCTCATCATCCAAACCGGCGGCCTGCCCACTTTATCTCCCCTTAAAGCCTTTAAAAACAAGTCGTTTTTTATACCTGAAATATTATCTGTTGATACCAATAAATCGCTCATTTAACTCAAATTTTTTTCTTTAATTATTCAATTTTTTATATTAAAATAGTTTAATACTACATCTATCATTACCTGTTGTGAAGGATAGTTACTGACTATTATTTTGTTTGTTATTTTATACTCCTTCAATGCATTGGCTGTTGTATAACCTATACAAAAACAGGTCGTGGTTTTTGGCAAAATATTTTCTTTAAAAAAACTTTGTATAGCGCTTGGGCTAAAAAATAAAATTGCCTGAAAACCATTGTTGATTTTTTTTGGCTGCTCAATATTTTTGTATAAAACAAGTTCTGTTAATACAATTCCTGCCTCTATCAATATTAACGGTAGCTCATCTCTCCTTTTTTCTCCACAAAAGAAAACCACTTCTCTAAAGTTTTTTTCTTTAATTATTTTATTAGCTAAGTCTGTTGCATTATCCGCTACGTGTACTGCAGAAAATCCTTCATCTAAAAGTGCTTTTTGCGTTTCTCCGCTTATCGTACAAAAAACAGCTTTTTTATCAATTTTGATTTTATTATCAATTGCCTGCTTTATAAAACTTCGAACAGCATTTTTACTTGTAAAGATATAATTTGAGTTGTGCTCATTCAGGACAGAATTGAACTGCGTATTCTTAATTTCTTCTATTTTAATAAAATCATGTTCTATTATATTAAAATCATTATCAACCAACTGCTGCAAGATGTACGGTTTTAAAATTTTGGTAGAAAATATGCTGAAATTATTCTTCATTTTCTACTACATTTTTATTAAATCCATCAACAATTTCTTTACCACCTTTATTCAAAATATCCTGTGCAGCTAAAGCACCAATATTTTTGTATTCATCGATTTTGCCCGTAATTTTTACATCTACTTTCTTCTCGCCATTAGGCGATAAAATATTTCCTTTAAAAATTATTTCATTATTTTTTAGAATAGCATAAGCACCAATTGGCGTACTGCAACCA
>JANLVW010000711.1:0-1403 GCA_031364205.1 Ferruginibacter sp. | reverse complement strand
ATTATTATTGAAGATGAAAAAAATGCATTGATACAATTAGGAGAATTTAATATTGAGTTTTGCGAGCAACCCATGCGAACATTCAACGATTCTTTATTACCAGAACTAATGGTCTCATCACCTATAAAAATTATGGCAGATGAAAGTGTTTACAATCACCACGATGCTATAAATCTAATAACCAACAAGGCCTGTCATTACATTAATATAAAATTTGCTAAAAGTGGCGGCATACATGAAGCTTTAAAAATTATTGAAGTAGCTAAACAATACAATATTCCGTGTATGATGGGCGGTATGCTCGAGAGTCGTTTTGCCTTAACTGCTTTCGCACATTTTGCTGCTGCAAACCCACAAATTATTTTTTACGATATGGATACTTGTATGCTAGGTCACAAGGTTGATCCTGTAATTGGCGGTGTTATTTATAATCGTTATAATGTTATTTTGCCTGATGGTATTGGAATTAGTTCGGGCGTGGAGGAAGGGTTTTTAGAAGGGTGTGAGATGGTGATAGTTTAATTAATGAAAATTATATCAAAAAAGATTTTTTTTATTTCTTGACATTTGTCAAGATGTGTTGGATACACATGAATATAATTTTATTACATAAAATTATACATCATGAAAAATTCTAAATCATTCTTAATAATACTGGTTTTATTTATAAAAGTTTTTTGTTTTTGCAAAAAAGAAAAAGATGGAAATTGTATTGGTAAATGTAAAAAAATTAAAGGAAGGGCATTCAATGCTATTACAAATACAGGTATATCTGGTATCAATATAACAGTTTCATGGTAATTGCCTTCTAACACTGGTTGTTATTTATGCGTATTAGATCAAAGTGCAACTGCAGGTGGAATGACAGATTAAAATGGTTATTTTGAAATTCCAATTTCAATAAACTCTTCTTTAAATAATTATGAAACAAAAGTTAGTCCTGACCAGGTTGTTGGCTATTATTTTAGAAGTCCAATCTGGGCAAACCCACAAAAGCCAGAAACCTACCAACATATTGAAATAAAATATTTGCAGGAAACAACCCTTAAAATTAATTTTCACCGAATTCAGACAGATAGTTTTCTCCTTTTTTTTACCGGATATTCAATAAAAAACAATAATCCCCAGGAATAGATAGTTTAATTTTCTCAAATAATTTTTTTAGCAGAAATATGCAACAATCATTTTCAGATACATCTATTACATTATTGACTGTTGCAAATCTTTACACTAAAATTCCTAAAAATAAAAAACACAATGTATCTGTAACTAATACTACCTATGATTCTATTATTTGCATTCCAAATTATAATAATGATATAACTATTAATTATTGATTACTATTTTACTTCCTCATAATCTATATAATCATCTTTCGAAATTTGCTCGGTAGCTTTTGGTGC
>JANLVW010000498.1:0-7032 GCA_031364205.1 Ferruginibacter sp. | reverse complement strand
CGGTAGGAATATTTAGTGAGATAATAAACAAATCAAAAACCATTTTGTGGAACGGACCGATGGGTGTTTTTGAAATGGAAAAATTCCAAAACGGCACTAAAGCCATTGCACTTGCAGTTTCAGAAGCCACAAGCCATGGCGCATTTTCCTTAGTAGGCGGTGGCGATAGTGTAACTGCAGTAAATAAATTTAATCTCGCAGATAAAGTGAGTTATGTAAGAACCGGTGGCGGGGCATTGCTGGAATATTTTGAAGGAAAAGTGTTACCCGGTATTGAGGCGATGGAAGAATAAATTGGGGCAAAAAATTTGGTTGTATATTTTTTAAAGTATTTGGGGTAAACTAAAATAATATTTAAAGTGTAAAATTTAGAATTTGGAAGTTATGATTTATTCAATTTTGGGTAATAGCCGATAGATTGCTTCTAAGTAAATAATTTTTATTCTTTTGGTATGAACTTATTGTCCTCCTTAATTTATTGTGTAAAAATTAAGGATGCTGCTGTTTCGTCATCATCAAAAGTAATTCTCAAAACTCATTTTTAATAAAAGAAAATTCGAAGTTTTAGTAGAAAAAATTTGAGAATTAATTAAATGACTGCTCAGAAATGAGCATCTTTTTCTCTTTAGTTTAAGGAACTTTCTTTTTCCTTTTTAAAATATCCTGTTGCGCTTTTTCAGCGGCTGTTTCTATTTCCTTCATTTCTTGTTCATCAAATTCAACTTCTGTACTGTCTGTTCCATTCTGCAAAGCAGCCTCTTTTGCTTTTGCTTTTGATTTTGCCTGCCTTTTAAAATACCCCCTGAATAAAATATTTCCCTGTAATGCTTTCATGTTTTCACTGAATCCAAAAGCTGCATCATTTACTGTTGACATGGTAACCTTAGCGCCTGCGGCAGTAGCTTCCAGGCTTTTAGCGAGCTCGTCACTGTAAAGTAATCTTCCGATAGAACCGCGCCCCGATTTGATATCTGAACTTACGCCGGCAAGAGAACCGGTCATATTTTTTACATTATTTACAGCCCCTTCCATGGAAACTGCCAGATCATCTTTATACAACAATCTACCAAGACTACCTTTACCCTCGCTAAGCTGAACAGTTATACCTGCTAAAGAACGGGATAAAACTTCCGCATTTTCCGCAACTTTAGTCATCCTTGCAATTGTTTTATCAAAGTCCAGAGGGTTGGTAGTTCTTATCTTTTCCCCATCTTTTAACAGTGTTACATCAGGGCCGCCTGCAGTGATCATGATCAACTTATCACCCATCAATCCGTCTGAACCTATACTTGCCATCGAAGTAGCTTTCAGAAATGGTTTGACCTTGGATTGCAAAAGCATATCGACCCTTACCATTGTATCAGAAACGATAGAAATATTTTCTACTGTACCTACATCTATACCTGCAAACCTGATCTTGTTACCAGCCTGTAAACCGCCAACTGTATTGAACGTTCCATAAACCGTGAATGTATTTCCGAACATGTTTTTATTTTTTCCTATAAAAAAAATACCTACGACTAAAATTAGAATTCCGACTATGGTAAATATTCCTATTCCTATTTTTTGTGATGGGGTAACTTTCATTGTGATTTTTTTATTAATTTTTTATTTGCAATTTGCCGGTTCATACCAGAGCCGCTGTTTAATGATCCTATTATTTAAAAAATGAACCTACAAGTTCATCCTGTGAATTTTTCAGTTCTTCAAAATTTCCTTCTGCTATAACTTTTCCCTCATTCATTACCAGTATTCTGTCTGATGTTATCTCCGCACAGGCCATATCATGAGTGATAATGATCGACGAAGTTTTATACTTTTTTTGCATTAACAGAATCAGTTCGCTTATTTCACGGGAAGTGATTGGATCAAGGCCCGTTGTCGGCTCATCATATAGCATAATTTCCGGCTTTAAAATAAGTGTGCGGGCAAGCCCGATTCGTTTTCTCATTCCCCCTGACAGATCTGAAGGCATAGCATCAATAGCCGATAATAAGCCTACAGCCTCAAGTACTTCTTCTATTCTTTGTTTTATTTCATCCTGATCTTTGATCTTTAAAACACGTGTTAAAGGAAATTCAAGATTTTCTCTTACAGTCATTGAATCATACAATGCACCACTTTGAAATAAGAAACCCACTTTTGTTCTTAATTCTTTAAGATCCGGGCTACTCAGGTTATTTACATCCTCGTCTAAAACCACCACGCTGCCTTCATCCTGTACAAGTAATCCCACCATACATTTTATGGTAACAGATTTTCCTGTACCGGATTTACCCAAAACTACCAGATTTTCCCCCTTAAAAAGATCCATACTGATATCTGTCAGTACATTTTTAGATCCAAAGGATTTTTTTACATTGCGTAATTCAATAACAGTTTTTGTATTTTCCTTTTGCTCTTTATTTTTAGTCAGCGTTTCCATCAGAATATTTTCAATTGTAAGCGAATACAGAGGTGAGCTGAACAGCAATAGCATCCAGCAGAATGATCCATAGCGATGCACTCACAACAGCTGAATTAGCTGCCACACCCACACTTTCAGTTCCACGGTTTGAATTATAGCCTTTATAACAACCTACAAAGCCAATAGCAAAACCAAAAAAAATTGTTTTTGTAAATGAGGGCAGAAGATCTACGAAAGTGAGTGGACTGAAAGCCTTATTAAAGTAAAGTAAGAAACTGTAATTACCTCCAATGTTAGAAGCAGTAAAGCCTCCCAAAAGCGCTAGCGCATCTGCCATAAGAGTAAGAAGGGGTATCATTATGGTGCATGCCAGTATACGTGTAACAACCAGATATTGTATCGGATTTGCACCTGATACTTCCATTGCATCAATCTGCTCGCTTACTTTCATACTGCCAAGTTCTGCACCAATGCTTGAAGAAATTTTTCCAGCACATATAAGTGCTATTATCACAGGACATATCTCGCGGATAATTGAAATTGCCACCATACCTGGTACAAAGCTACCTGCCCCGAATCCTTTCATCGTAGGTTCTGATTGAAGGGTCATTACAAAACCAAGGATAAAACCTGTTATGCCTACTAGGGACAAAGATTTGTATCCTATAATAAAACATTGCCGGATAAATTCGTTCCCTTCAAACCCCCGGGAAAATATATTACCAAAAAAACCGGACATAAAAGATATCTGGTTTCCGGCTTCTTCAAAAACCTTTTTTACCGAAGTTGTCATTGTATATTTATGAAATTTATTTTTTTCAGGGTTGTTTATTATTTAATCAACATTTAACTATTGTTAATCAATGACTGAGATAAATAATACAATTGAGTACCGTAAATCTAAAAGCGTAAATCGGAGAAAGATAAATCCACTGGCGGATTTGGATTAAACAAACCCCCTGCCATGTTTTGTTTTGTGTCCTCTGCTTTTTAACATTAACTGTTCTGTAGTAAGTATCTATTATTTGATAGATAAACTCAAAAATAAATATATGTAAATAACTAATATTCAATAATTATTGATCATATAACAAAAATTATATTTATCTTAATGTATGCATTGTACTATAAAAAATTAATTTCCCCTTAATGGCAAGGGTTTCAGCATTTTGGGTAATAAAAGGGGCAACAGAAATTTAAAGAATAAACTTCTTTTTGAAAAGAAGACAATATCTATTGAATAAAAACTACATCTCAACAATACCGGCCCCTGCCGGACGTTGGATCATTTATCATATGTTTTCTCTGGAAACGAAAACTTTATCTTTCATTTTTTGAATACTGTATATTTTATAAAAAATCCTGTTAGACTGTAAATTGAAATTTTGCTGACCAGTGTTTGTATTTTTCGGACTTTGCACTTATGTTCTATTTTCCTTTGCAAAGATTTTAATGGATATAATCCAATTTTTGTTGAATAAATTTATCAGCAATAAAATTTTCCAATCAAAAGAAAATTCCCAAATCACATGCCTTTATTGTTGGCTTTTTGTTTTGTTTTACTTAGAAAATGATCATTGATATAACGACCGGTAAAGACCTGGACGTTGGTGCGAAATAGACAGCACGACCGGCAAAGACCAGAACGTTGTGAAACTCATAAGTTGCAAATAGAAGAGATAAATTTAAAATTACTCCATCGTTAGTATTAACGCAATCCTTTGTATTTTGTGCTTCATAAAATAATTATAATGCTCAGTTTCCTTTTATTATTTCTATTTGTCCCCTTTTAGTTATTTGCCCCACTATACCTAAAGACGCTTCGCTAAACTCTAAGGATAGAGCGAACGTAAACAGTTATCATATAAACTAAAAAGCCTCTCATTTCTGAGAGGCTTTGGTAGCACGTACGGGAATCGAACCCGTGACTCTTCCGTGAAAGGGAAGCGTCTTAACCCCTTGACCAACGCGCCGTTCCGTTTTCGGATTGCAAATATATAAACTTAGGTTTTGTAAAACAAATATTTTGAAGATTCTGCAAAAATGATTTAGTCAATCACGATTTCCTGATGACGGGTAGGGATGTCAACATTTTTAAATCCTTTATCTAAAACTTTTTGCCTAAAATCTTTTTGAACATCCGGCTCACCATGTACTAAAAATACTTTCTTAACTTTTGCTGCATCCTGACAATCTAAAAAGTGCAACAGATCGTTGTAATCTCCGTGCGCACTCATGCTTCTTATCTGTCCAACTTCTGCATTTACCTGGTGCCACTGCCCGAATATTCTGACTTCTTTATCGCCGTTTTTTAACCTACCTCCAAGTGAATGTGGCTCACAATATCCTGTAAGTAAAATACTGTTACGGCTGTTTTCTATATTGTTACTGATGTGGTGTTTTACTCTGCCGGCTTCTGCCATGCCACTTGCAGAAATAATAACGCAGGCATCCTTAATAAAATTTAAACGTTTTGAATCATCTACAGAATTTGTAAACTTTAAACCAGGAAAATCAAAAGGATCTTTATCTGTTTTTAAAACTTGCTGTATGCTTTCGTTAAAATACTGAGGGTATCTTTTTAAAATTTCTGTTGCTTTAGTACTAAGTGGGCTGTCAACATAATAATTAACAGCAGGTAATTTATTTTCTAGACTGAGCAGGTTTAGCGCATACAATATTTCCTGCGTTCTGCCTACGCTAAATGCAGGTATTATTAATTTTCCTTTCTTTTTTAAACAGGTATTTTCTATCCATTCCAACAATGCATCTTTTGTGGGATGAAACTGTTCGTGCAACGTATTACCATAAGTTGATTCTATTAAAATATAATCAGCCTGCTCAAAAGGTGCAGGAGATTTTAAAATGATATCTCTGTATCTGCCAACATCGCCACTAAAAGTGATGCGTGTCTGTTTGCCGTTTTCTGTTATCCTTAAATGGACAGCAGCACTGCCAATTATATGCCCTGCATCTGTGTAACTAAAAGAAATATTTTCATCTATTGCAAACAAAGTGTCGTACTCTACAGTTTCAAATTTGTCAGCGGCTGCAAGTGCATCTAATGTGGTATATAAAGGCTGTGCATTAGGAAGCCCTTCTAAAGCCAACCGCTTGTTTACAAATTTTATATCGTTTTCCTGAATGCCTGCACTGTCTTCCATTAAAATACTGGCTAGATCTTTTGTGGCGGGAGTGGCAAATATTTTTCACTTGTAACCATCTTTTACAAGCTTAGGTAAAAGTCCACAATGATCGATATGTGCGTGTGATAAAATAACATAATCTACATCGCCTGCATTAAAACCAAAATCTTTATTTAGTTCATCGGTCTGGTCGCCCATTCCCTGAAACATACCACAATCGAGCAAGATTTTTTTACCGTTATCTAATGTGACAAGATGTTTAGAACCTGTAACGGTTTGTGCAGCACCATGAAAAGCTATTTTCATAAAGATGAGTTTAATACTTAAAGGTATGGGAAATGAAATGACGAATTACGAATGATAAATTACGAAAGGAAACTTAATACTCACAACTCACATCTAATTTCTTTATTCCAAAATTTCCTGTATTTGCGTGGCGGGCATATTTGCATTTCGCATGGCTATTCCTCTTACTGCATTTGCCGTAAATTCTTCAAAAGCTTTTTTGGAAATGGCTTCATCGCTCACCATAGATGGTACACCAATATCGCCACCTTCCCTTATACTTTGCACAATAGGTATCTGCCCAAGAAAAGGAATATCAAATTCTTCTGAAAGGTGTTTACCTCCATCTTTGCCAAACAGATAATATTTATTATCGGGTAATTCCTCGGGAGTGAAATAACTCATATTTTCTACCAGGCCAATTATGGGCACTTTTAATTGTGCCTGCGAAAACATTGCTATACCTTTTTTTGCATCTGCAAGTGCTATTGTTTGAGGCGTTGTTACAACAATAACTCCGGTTACAGGGACTGTCTGCACAATTGTAAGGTGTATATCTCCTGTGCCCGGCGGCATATCAATAATTAAATAATCAAGCTCTCCCCAATCTACCTCGCTAACAAATTGTTTAATTGCGCTGCTTACCATTGGGCCACGCCAAACTACTGCCTGTTTTTCATCTATCAACAAACCGATGCTCATTACTTTAATACCGAATTTATCGATAGGCACAATTAAACCTTTGCCACCATTGTCTTTCATCATTGGCCTGTCCCCTCTGATGCCAAACATAATATGCTGGCTTGGACCGTAAATATCAGCATCCATTAAACCTACTTTTGCCCCATCTGCTGCCAATGCCAATGCAAAGTTTGCAGAAACTGTACTTTTACCAACGCCGCCTTTACCACTTACTACCGCAATAATATTTTTAACCCCGCTTAAAATTGTTTTAGGATCTGTTCGGTTACTGGTAGTATTGCTTGTAAAATTGACAGTAACAACAGCCTCTTTATTCACCAATATTTTTACGGCATTTATACATGCATTTTGTATATGATCTTTCATTGGGCATGCAGGTGTTGTAAGCACAACAGTAAACGAAACCTCGTTCCCTTCAATCACCACATTTTGTATCATATTTAATGTTACCAAGTCCTGCCCAAGGTCAGGCTCCTGAACATTACTCAGTGC
>JANLVW010000688.1:0-2941 GCA_031364205.1 Ferruginibacter sp. | reverse complement strand
TCATCCACGCATTAATAGATGATTTACCTAACCCATAAATTCTAATGGCTTCTTTTCGGGGCAACCCTTCTTCAACTTGCCACGTCCTAAAATAACTATACAGTCTTGCCGATTCTGATAATCTTTTTTGCAAATAACTACGCTACTCTAAGAATTAAATGATGATTTTTTGGAGATTACTCCCTTAATCATAGGAAAAGTCTTCTCAAAATATGCAACCGTAATTAAGCTTAGCTTTCCTATGAGCCCTCAGCTTAGTTATCAAGCAGATAATTAAAGCTAAAAAAGATACATTGCTAAGCACGGCAGGGATAGAAACGGAAAGCACGCAAGCGAGGAACGAGTGCGGACTTGCAGTGTATAGCCCGTAACTGATGTTTGGAGATAATTGAATGTTCATACCTCCTAAAAAGACACAGGACAAAAGACTAAAGACAAAAGATATTACCGGAATTTTTTAAAAGATGACTGGAACTTTCTTCCTTACCTCCTACTCGCTATCAATAAATTTAGATCGGTAAATTTTAAATTAAATCTTTCGCTGAGGTGAAAATTGGTAAGTGAACCTTTGAATAAATAGATGCCGCTGCGGATATTAAATTTATACCAGATCACATTATCTACGCCACCATCTTCGGCGGTTTCCAACAGAAGCGGCATCAATACATTGCTGATGGCCTGCGAGGCTGTGCGTGCAAAACCGCTTGGAATATTGGGTACACAATAATGTATAACATCATATTTTGTAAAAGTAGGTTCTTTGTGTGTGGTTACTAGACTGGTTTCGAAACAGCCGCCATGGTCAATACTTACATCTACAATTACACTTCCTTTGCGCATATTACTCACCATTGTTTCTGTTACTACCATGGGTGTTCTGCCGCCATCATTGCTTAATGCGCCAACAGCAACATCGCATGTTTTTAGTTGTTTGGCTAAAATTTTAGGCTCTATTACGGATGTCCATAAACGACCACCAATATTATTTTGCAAACGCTTTAAACGGTAAATACTGTTATCGAAAATTTTTACACTGGCACCCATGGCAAGAGCTGTTCGTGCTGCATATTCGCCTACAATACCGGCACCTAAAATGATAACTTTTGTTGGTGGTATACCGCTGATGCCGCCAACCAATACTCCTTTGCCATTGTTGGCATTGCTTAAATACTGCCCGGCAATGAGCATAACGGCTGAGCCGGCAATTTCGCTCATGCTCCTTACAATAGGGTTGTGGCCACTATCGTCTTTTAGGTTTTCGAAACTGAGGGCGGTTATTTTTTTAGCCATCATCTTCAACAGGATTTCTCTTTTCATTTCTGCCAGGTGAATGGGTGAAATGATGTACTGGTTAATTTTGAGCAGCTCACAATCTGCCATGCTTACCGGTGCACTTTTTACAATAATATCGCACTCATAAACCTGTTGTTTATCGTATAAAATTTTTGCGCCCGCTTCGCTGTAATCATTGTCAGTATAATTTGCCCCGATGCCGGCGTTGCTTTCTATATTTACTTCGTGCCCATTGGCAATTATTACACTTACCGCATCTGGTGTAAGGGCAATACGGTTTTCATTGAACGAATCTTCTTTTGGTATTCCTATGCACAATGCTTCTCTCTTTGGTTTTATATCAAGGGTTTCTTCGAGAGTTTCGTAAGTGAGCGAGGGTGACACAAAAGGTTTTGTAGTTGCCATAGGTTAGATTACTTTGATGAATGGTTGATTACAACATTTCAAATTTTATTTAGAATACAAAAATGAGCTTTTCGATTTTATAAAGTAAAACAATTTAAACAAAACTTTCAATTCAACTAATCAACGAATAACTAATCTTCTCTCATTATTACCTGCTATTTCTATGTATGCATGCATGGTGTTGTCCGGGAAAATGGAAGGGGCAATTTCAGGCCACTCAACCAGACATAAATTGCCGCTGTAAAAACAATCTTCCACCCCTACATCTATAGCTTCCTGTTCAGATTTAAGGCGGTACATATCTAAATGATAAATAGTTTTGCCTTCTGTAGTTGTGTATTCGTTTATAATTGAAAACGTTGGACTGCTAACGGCATTATGCACGCCAAGCTCATCGCAAACAGCATGCACAAAAGTAGTTTTACCTGCCCCCATTTCGCCATGGAGAGCTACAACATTGTAATTATTTATTGCACTTAAAAACGTAGCAGCTGCTGATTTTATTTGTGGAAGGGTAAAAAGTACATCCATGTTGCAAAGATAAATGGCATAATTAGTAATTGGTTAACGCAGAATGAAGATAATTTTGCAGTATGCAAACGACGGAATTAAAAGTAGAGGGAATGAGCTGCAGCAACTGCGCATTAAGTGTATCAAATTATCTAAAAAAAGAAGGCCTTCACGATGTGCAGGTAAACCCAATTACTGGTGCGGTAAGCTTTACATCTGAAGCTGATTCACCCATTATAAAACTGAGTGCAGGAATAAAAAAACTTGGCTATAACGTTGTTGACGAAACTGCAGGAGATGCGCAGAAAAAGCTAACATTATTATCAAACAACAAACAGCGATTTTTATTTACGCTGCCGTTTACGCTGGTGCTGATGCTGCACATGCTTCCAATGGGAACTTACACACATTGGCTGATGAACCCGTGGATACAAATTGTTTTGTGCCTTCCCGTTTTTATAACCGGTATGTATTTTTTTGGAAGAAGTGCCGTTAAAAGTATATTGCATGGTATGCCAAACATGAATGTACTGATAGCCGTTGGCGCACTTGCATCTTTTGTGTATAGCCTTATTGGTGCTGCATTGCAGCTTGGCGAACAATATTTATTTTTTGAAACTACTGCTTCTATCATTACGCTGGTATTTTTTGGAAATTACCTGGAAGAAGCTTCTATACAGTCAACACAAAAGGCGGTGCGAAGTTTAAGTAAATCTCAAAAGGTAATGGCCAA
>JANLVW010000687.1:0-1390 GCA_031364205.1 Ferruginibacter sp. | reverse complement strand
GCAGCGTTACAAGGCCCGTAAAAGAATTAAAGGGCTTTCAAAAAATATTTTTAAAGGCGGGAGAATCAAAAGAAATAAGCTTTAATATTTCTGCAGAAGATTTAAAGTTTTACAATGCAGCATTAAAATTTGTTGCGGAACCAGGAGACTTTAAACTCTTTATTGGCGGCAGCAGTAAAGATGTAAAAGAAGCAGGTTTTAAATTATTATAATCTCAAAAAAATATTATTCAGCTGCATTTGCAACGTTTAAATAGTGGCATTTGCAGCTGTTGTTTTTTAAATACTTTTGCCGAATGAATAAACCGCTTAAGAATATTTTGTTTGATATGGGCAATGTGCTGTTTAGTATTGATTACAAAAAAACGGAAGATGCATTTGAAGCTTTAGGATATAATAATTTTTCAGAAATGTATTCTCAGTTTACCGCAGATGATCTTTTTGAGAAACTGGAAACAGGTAAAATAACTACGGAGGAATTTTATAAAAAAATGATTTCTTCTCACACAGGTTTAATTGATGAAAATCAAATTACCACAGCATGGAACAGTATGTTATTGCATTGGAGATTGGATAGTCTTTCATTTTTAAAAACACTTGCAAAGAAATACAAACTTTACCTGCTGAGCAATACAAATGATATTCATCTTAGTGCAGTAAATAATTTGCTGAAACAAGCAACAGGTAAAGAGAGTATTGACGATCTTTTTACAAAGGCTTATTATTCACAAAAAATAAATTTAAGAAAACCCAATGCAGATATATTTGAATTTATAACAAAAGATGCAGGCATTGAACCGCAGGAAACTTTATTTATTGATGATCTTGAAAATAACATAGAAACTGCAGCCTATTTGGGTTTTAAAACACACTTACTATTGGATTCGGAAACAATTGAGGGATTGGATTATGAAAAGTTTTAAAATACAGGTTAAGTATATTTATTTATATAATTTGTATTTTATTTTAATAATATTAATTAATATTTATCTCTGATCAAAAATTTAATTATAATTATTACAATTATCACTAAATTTTAGTAATATGCATTTGTAATTACTATATTATAAAATGAAATATATTACTATTAGTAGACTTATTCCTTTTTTAGTACTTGCTGTCATTGCCTGTGCAGCTGTTTTCATCCCATCAATATCCAATTTAAAAGATGCAGGTGTTAATTCAGCTGATACAGCATTTATTATAGTTGCAACCGCATTGGTTTTTTTAATGACCCCCGGTCTGGCATTTTTTTATGGTGGTATGGTTCACAGAAAAAATGTAATAAGTACCATGATAAAAAGTGTGGTGGCGGCGGGTGTTGTAAGTGTGCTTTGGATAACGGTTGGTTATAGTCTTTGTTTTGGTGAGAGTATTGGTGGTTTTATAGG
>JANLVW010000671.1:0-3442 GCA_031364205.1 Ferruginibacter sp. | reverse complement strand
ATTTGCTCATCAGGAGATATTTTTAATTTATTATTTAACCAAAACGAATCAATTGGACCACTTATATTTCTGTTACCGTAAGAAAGAGAATCAATATAATTTTTCATTGTATCTCTGCCTATTCTTCTTGCTACTTCCTGGTAGTAAGGAACAGCACTTACTTTAAAAGCTTCCTTCATACTTAAATCCTTATTCCAATCTGCCGTCGGCCTTATAACACCATCCCATTTAATGATCATGTTTTCATCAAGTATTCTACCAGTTTCCAACCCTACGAGTGAATTAACAATTTTAAAAGTTGAAGCAGGTGTAAACCTCGTAGTATCCATTGCCATATTGTAAACAGTAATTGAACCGTTACTGTTGTCCATCATAGTAAAACAGCCTTCCACGTTTTTGTCATCAAAATATTTTTTTAAATCATTATCTATTTTTGCTTTTTTTAAAGAGCAGGATGTAAGGATTAAAAGCCCTGAAAGTATTAGGGAAAAGTTGCGTAGCATATTTATTTTTTATACCTATTTTAAATTGTTTTTTGAATGCATGTGAGTAGCAGTTGCATCTAATGCTTCGTAAAAGGCATCGCCAAATTTTCTTACAAGCGGTTCCTTTAAAAATTTATACACGGGAACTTTTAATTTTTTACCCATTGTACATGCAGCTTTGCAATGGTCTTCCCGTGGCTCGTAGTTGGCAAATTGTGTATTACCATCTTTACTTTTTTTTACAATGATGGGAAAAAGGTGGCAACTGATCGGTTTTTTCCAGGCTGTTTTACCATCAAGATAGGCCTGTTCAATTCCGCACTTTACAATGCCATTATTATCAAAAATACCATACACGCAAATTTTACTTTGTATGGTTGGTGTAACCCAGCCAAACTCTTTGTTATGCACATATCTTCCCTGCCTGTTTATTTCATCTATACCTTCTTTTCTTAAATAAGGGAGTACTTCTGCAAACACTTCATCAACCATTATTAATTCCTTTACATCCAGCGGTGCGCCTGCATCTCCATCTACACAACAAGCTCCTTTGCAGCTGGTGAGATCGCACACAAACTGATCGTTTATAATCTGATCACTCAGCAAAACATTTTCAATTGCTATCATTGCTGCAAAAATACGTTTTTATAATTCTTCTGTTTATGAATGAAGGAAATGATGTATTCCTTAAAATAAGTTTAACACAGTTTCAAAGCTCATTTCCAGCGAAATGTTGTAATAAGATGGTCAATATCTTTTTGAATAAAATCAACGACCGGTTTTACAGAATCTGCATTAGGGGATGCATAAAAATATAATGCACCCCTAATAAAGTTTTTTGTGGTATCAGTCATAAAAAACTGGCGTTGCGTAGCTGCATTGCCGCCGAGTTTAAACAAAAGACCGGATACTTTATTTGCGGTGGTAAAAAGACTGTCTTTTTTGGAAGTGGCTACATCATCATTTTTATTGGTAAGATTAAAAGCATCGTTTATCATTTTATCATACCTATTAATTCCTGTAGAATCTTTGTAAGAACCATTTGGCTGCTTTATTTTATAATGGGCTTTTCCTCCTATGGCTTTATAACTTAAAAATATTTTTGCATTCAGGTTTTTAAAATCAATGTTGCGCCAGTAATCATTTTCGGGGTTAGCATCAAAATACGTACTGTCTTTTACAATATAAGCATATGTGGGATATTCAAAACTATAGGGCATACCGGGTTCGTTGAACAGAATGTATTTCTTTTCAGGGAGATCAATTTTAAAATAGCCTGTTTTTTTTGATGTATAATTACTGTTACAAGCAGCTAATAAAAGCACAGACAAAAAAAATAAGATATTTTTTTTTTTAAAACAATACATACTTAAAGCTGACTTATTTTAATAAAGAAATAATTTTTATGTAACAACCTTTTGCTTGATTTTTATTTGAACCTTATCAATTCTGTTTTTATTTATTTCTAAAGGAATAAAGGAAAAATTACCGCTCTTCAACTCTTCATTTGCCAATGGAAATTCTCCTGCTATTTCCAAAACCAGTCCCGCTACGGAATCGCTTTCTCCTCTAACTGCATCAAATACATCTGTATTTAATCCCATTGCTTTGCATGCATCGTTTATCATTAATTTACCTTCAAAAATGTAAGTGAAATCATCAATTTTTTTGTTTATGCTTTCTTCATCATCAAACTCATCTTTAATTTCTCCTGTAATTTCTTCCATTATATCTTCCAACGTTACAATGCCTGCTGTACCGCCAAACTCATCTACCACAATAGCAAAATGGATTCTTTTGGTTCTAAACTCCTGCAGAAGATCTTCAATTAACTTTTGCTCGTGTACAAAATAGGCAGGTTTTGCCAGCGCATGCCATTCAAAAATTTCGGGTTCATTAATATGCGGTAACAAATCTTTTGTGTGCAACATGCCTGCTATTTCATCTAAATTATTTTTATAAACGGGCAATCTGGAATAATGTAAATCTTCCACCGTTTTTATAAGCTCGTTAAATTTTGTATTGTATTCAATTCCGCATACATCAAGCCTTGTGCGCATAATTTGTTTAACGGGTGTATCTCCAAATTTTCTAATACCTTTTAAAATCTTTTTCTCCTCAATGGTAGCTTCATTATCGGGCAATAAATCTATTGCATTGTCCAGGCTGCCGCCATCCGGCGAATTGCTTTTGTCTGCAGATAATTTCTTTTCTATGCGGTCACTAAATCTAACAAGCCGCTTGCTTATTCTGTAAAAAATACTGTTGAATATTTCTACCACAAGTGAGGAAGAAGCTGCAAACCATATTTTATTATGTGTTGCCCATACTTTGGGCAAAACTTCTACAAAAAGTAAAATTGCAAACGTTATGGAAAGCAATTTAATAAGAAACTTCGGCCAAAAAGTCAACCCATAAATAAGCAGCCAATCATCTATTAAAATATTGGCAATTAAGATAATGCCAAGGTTTACGAGACTGTTGGTGATAAGCATGGACGCCCGCAAAGTTTTAGGCTGCTCTAAAAGTGTAACGATACGCCTGAAAGAAGGCTGTTGGCGGGTTTTAAAAACATTTATATCTTTTTGGTTGAGAGAAAAAAAAGCAACTTCGCTGCCGGCTATTAAAAAAGAAAGTATAAATAAAATAATGGCTGTAAAAATTAATACACCCGTTACAGCGGGTATTATTTGTAAAAAAACAATTAGAAAATTACTGTTTCCAGTTACCGAATGATAGTCCAAAACAAAATATTTACATGAGCAAAAGTGCGATAAATTATATTTTAAAAAGGCAGGCGTTCATTGCCTGATTCATCTATTGGTGGTGGTACATCATCGTTTGTAAATTGTGGGTCATCAACACCTCCCTGCATTGTACCATCATTTCGTTTATCAAGCATTATTAAATTATCGCCCACAATTTCTGTGGCAAACTTTTTATTTCCTTCCTTGTCT
>JANLVW010000638.1:0-2502 GCA_031364205.1 Ferruginibacter sp. | reverse complement strand
AGCATTTGGCAACATTCCATTTTGAAAACGGTAAATACCATCTACACAAAGAGGTTGCAAAAAATATAAAGGAAGAAAACTCAGGCAAAAATTCACTTCCTGAAAAGAAAAAAATTACAACAGAGGAATATACAAAAGCTTCAAGCAAAGACGCATCAATATCTACCTCTTTATTAGTTATTGAATATGCCGCTTATATGCAGCAAAATATTCATTCTCCATACCTGCCCTGCAATTACCTGCCTCCCCGGGTTTAAACAGTACATATTATTTACAATGCAGCATTGGCTTTTTTAATAAAGGCTAACCATCCTGCTTTTTATCTCAACTGTTTAAAACATATTATATATGCAGTACAAAATATTTACACGAATTCTATTTTCATTATTATTATTTGTATCATTTACAACAACAATAACAGCACAAAATACCATTACAGGAAAAGTGTTGGATGCTTTAAGTAGGCAACCTCAGGAAGCGGTGTCAGTATCTTCAGCAACAAATGCTAACCAAAAAACACTAACAGATGAATATGGAAACTTTTCTTTAAAATGTTCTGATCCTCAAACCAGTCTGGTTGTTTCTCACATTGGTTTTAAAACCGCTACAATTATTACAGATGGCAAAACAGATCTAAAAATAGAACTCCAGCCCGATGCAATTAGCCTGGAAGATGTAAAGTTACAGTCAACCGGCGTAACCAAATTTAATACCCTGGCAAAAATTGATCTTGCTTTAAATCCTGTAAAAAATACACAGGAATTATTAAGGCTGGTACCTGGTTTATTTATTGCCCAACATGCAGGCGGCGGTAAAGCCGAGCAGATCTTTTTAAGGGGTTTCGATAATGATCATGGTACAGATATACAGGTAAGTGTCGATGGTCTTCCTGTAAATATGGTTAGTCATGCACATGGACAGGGTTATGCAGACACACATTTTATTATTCCCGAAACCATTAATAATATTGATTTTGGTGCAGGGCCATATTATACCCAGCATGGTAACCTTAATACTTCAGGTTACGTAGCATTTTCTACTTTTAATAATATTTCTAAAAGCAGAGTACAGGTAGAAACAGGTAGATTTAATACTTTTCGCACACTTGCCATGATAGACCTTTTAAAAAAGAATAAGGATAAACAAAGCGCCTACATAGCAGCAGATTATTATTATACCAATGGTGCAACGATCAATCCTCAACATTTTAACCGTTTTAATATCTTTGGTAAATACAACTTAGCCATTACTTCTAAAACACAATTAACTACGAGTTTATCCGCATTCAAAAGCAAGTGGGATGCATCGGGACAAATACCACAACGATCTGTAAAAGATGGATCAATAGGTCGATTTGGATCTTTAGACCCTTCAGAGGGAGGAAATACAGAGCGTTACAATGCAAACGTTATCCTTTCGCATTCTTACAACAGCGGTTCCACATGGGAAAATCAGGCTTATTATACCCGAAATAAATTTAGTTTGTTTTCTAACTTTACTTTTTTCTTGACCGATTCTGTTAACGGCGATGAAATTAATCATAGAGAAAGTAGAAACTTGTTTGGATATCTGTCAAAGTTTACACACAAATCCAATGTGGGAAATGCAGTGGTAACTTCAGTTTATGGTGCAGGCTTAAGGTATGATGCCACTACAAATGCGCTTGTACATGTTGCTAAAAGACAGTTCATAAACTACGTAACCATTGGGGATATAAAAGAGGCAAATGCTTTTGGATTTATACAGCAACAAATAGCTAAAAATAAATGGTTTATAGATGCCGGTGTAAGGTTCGATTATTTACACTTTAGCTATCTACAAAAATTAAAGAACCTTCCACAGGATCCTGCTCAGGGCAAAACAATTGTTAGCCCAAAATTAAATATTCAATATACTGTAACCCCCAAGCTTCAGCTTTTCACAAAACTTGGTAAAGGCTTTCATTCAAACGATACCCGTGTAGTAGTGCGCAATCAAGGGTTTAAAATTTTACCTGCAGCTTATGGTGCAGATGTTGGCTTTATCTTAAAACCCACAAAAAAGTTTTTATTAAATGTAGCAGTATGGTATTTATACCTTGAGCAGGAATTTGTATACAATGGCGATGATGCAAATGTAGAGCCGAGTGGTAGAACAAGAAGACAGGGAATTGATTTTATTGCACGTTATCAGTGGACATCCAAACTATTTTCTACCCTCAACGTTAACCTTACAAAACCAAGGTCAATTGACGCACCAAAGGGAGCAAACTATATTCCATTGTCTCCCACGGCAAGCAGCACCGGTGGTTTATTTTACAAACCACTTACAGGTTTTAATGGTGGACTGACTTATCGTTTAATTACTGATAGGCCGGCAACTGAAGACAACTCCATCACCGCAAAAGGATATTTTGTAATGGATGCTTCTTTAAACTATACCAAACCAAAATATGAAATAGGTGTGTCAATAGAAAACTTACTCAATACAACATGGAACGAAGCGCAGTTTGCAACGGAATCA
>JANLVW010000634.1:0-6344 GCA_031364205.1 Ferruginibacter sp. | reverse complement strand
TTTTAAATCAATTTTTAATACTTTTATTTTATCCTGATAATTATAAAAAACATCAGGTATATGATCGTAACTTATTTTTTTGAGCGATGTATATTGGTGTTCGTTCATTGAAGCTGCTACAAGCTCCCCTCCAACAGAAGCTGTTTCGTTATTTTTAAAATCATCGCTATTAAAGATTGCTGAAATATTTGTTTTAGCATTTTTATCTATCATCATCATTGTATCCGTAACCAGCTTACTTTCATTTTTAATAGTAGTATAAAATTTTACTTTTTCATTCAATTTATTATTTGATTGTATCGTAAAATCCACCTGTTTTTTTTGATTTTTTTTACTGTTGGAAAAAATTAAAAGATTCGGTGTTACGTTAATAAAGACAAGTGATACTAGTTGTATAGGTTCATACAATTCTCCTTTTACAGGATCGGTATATTTATACTTTATTGGTTTTCTGTAATTATAGGAAGTACCATCAATGGTGATGTTAAAATCAGCATAATAATTCAGGTTTTCAGGTTTGCCAATATCCTCCTGCTCGGCAACGTAAGCAGCACTGTTCATTTGTCTCTCTAAAAAATAAGGCTGTGTTGCCGTTAATTTTTCATCGAGTTTTATGGATGCAAGTATTTCCTGGTTTTCATTGACAGATGTATTATTAAAAGATAATAATTTACCAAAAGTTTCCGCTGATGCGTTAGTAATATTAGCTCCTGAGCGATTTATAAAAGATAACTTTATTTTGATGCTGTCTCCAATTACATTTAACTGATTTACCGCCGTTGCCTCCATAAATAACCCTGCACATTGCGCTATTAAATTTTGTGCAAGTTCCTGTTTATCTTTTGTCATGAAAGGTTGAGATTCAACATACATTTTGGAAAGGGCTTCAAGATCATTTATTGACTTTTTGGGATTGAAAAAATCGTATCTGTTAATAATATCCTTAACCATACTAAAATATTCTTTGGCTTTTTCGGTTTTAAATCCGCTTGAATCTACACCGTCCATCAAATCACTTGTGGGCTTCTCCCCTTTTATGGTAGTAAAATATTCAAAAGATTTTCCCCGTTGTGCAGGCACACCAAAACCTTGACTCTTATGCCTGCTGCGGCTTTCAGCTGCTATTTCTCCGTAACTTTTACCAAGAACAGGATTATAAACGCCACAATCAATTTTAAACTGGTCTTCCCGGGTTGTATTATTTCCACCAAAATTAAATGTATTCCACAGCAATCTTTTTGTCTGCCATACTGTTACATATTTTAGCTGCTCAGGAAATTTTGTTACATCTGCTGCAGCGTCAAAAGCCTCGCCTGCAAGTATTGCTGATGCAGTATGGTGACCATGACCACCTTCCCCGGTTGTTGGAAAACGGGTAATAATTACGTCGGGCTTAAATTTTCTAATCACCCAAACAACATCCGATAAAATTTTATCATGTCCCCATAAGCGCATGGCTTCTTCAGGATTTTTACTGTATCCAAAATCGAATGCTCGGCTAAAAAACTGTTCTGCACCATCAATTCTACGTGCCGATAAAAGTTCCTGTGTACGAATTAATCCAAGATCAGTTCCCTGATCATCACCAATTAAGTTTTGTCCGCCATCGCCTCTTGTTATACTTAAGTAACCGGTACGAAATTTTCTTTCATTTGCCAGGTAAGCAAGCAGTCTTGTATTCTCATCATCAGGATGTGCTGCTACATATAATACACTTCCAAATACTTCCAGTTTTTTCATTTGCTGTAAAATGTCAGCAGCGGAAAATGTAATAGCTGCTTGTGCATTTACGTTATGTAGAAAAAATGCAACACCTGATAAAAGCAAAAAGAATTTCTTCATTTTTTAATTAGTTTTTAAACACATTATCCAATTTCGATTACTGACCAATAAAAAAAACCGCATTGGTAAATAACATTTTTCCATTTTCCCAAAAACTTCTAAACAGTGGATTATCTGCAAAGAAAATAACAGCACCTTTACCCATTGAGAATTCCCCTAAAAGTACCGCATCCTTTAAATTAGCCTTTACTTTAGTACCAACAAAACCTGCAACAGGCTGTGTTTTTCTTATAACGCCTACGTTCCATCCTTCTCTCAAATATTCGTATGCATTCTCATTTAATTTTAGGGTGTAATAATAATTTGGATATCCATAACCAAGTGGATGTGTATTATCCAATTCCATCTTATAAATAGCGCCGGGTATATTGTTGGTGACACTTTCTTTTTCTCTTTCAGCATATTTTTTTAAAGCAGTATAGCCAAGTGCTGTATCTGTTTTGTCTTCAGGAAGTTTTTTTAATTTAATTCCCCAATCAAGTCCGGAAATTTGTTTTACAGCATTCTCCATAACAATTAATTTTCCCCCATCTTTTACCCATTGTTTTAGTGAAGCAGCCGCCTCTTTTGTATTTAAAAATTTATACTTTCCATCAGGAATTATAATTGTGTTGTAACTTTTAAAATCAGTATTGTCAAACTCCTTTGCATTTATAAGCGTAATTTTTTTATTCAATTCCTGATCAAACAGATGCCATACTTCGCCCGCTCCTGTTGATGAAACACCTTCACCTGTAAGTAATGCAACATTAGGGTTTTTTACAAAATGAATTTTATTTGAACCTGCATCAAATCCATTTTGCGAAAAGCCTGAAGATAAAATTTTAAAATCACTTTTAAACTGCTTAAACAAAGTAAATATCTTTCCAATTTTATCTTCATTCCCTTTACGGAGAACAAGTAAACTACCTTCTCGGTACTTTTCATCGTCATTGACGAAAGCAGATTCAGCAAATCTCAGTTTTACATTGGCATCGAGCAATGCACTAGCCAATTTTGTTTCATTAAAACCATTGTAAGCTACCACATATCCATAGGCATTACTATTTGCTGAAGCTATTGAAACAGTAATATTTTCATCTCTGTTTGAAGCAATTACTTCTTTGGCTGCATAGGTTTGTAAACCATATGCATAGGGAAGTGCCCAGGCTGTTATATCGTAAGTGGCACTGTCATTAAGTTTGGGTTGGGGCTCAAACAATACTTTTAATAAGGCAGCTTTTGGTTGTGCTGCATTTATTATAAGATCATTTTTTTGAACTGAAAAATTTTCTTCTTTCTGGTTAAAATAATTATAGCCTTTTACAGTGTTGTTTGCAGTTGCAAAACCAAAAATTATTTCATTTTTTTGGAGGAGATTTTTTAATGCAGAAATATTACCGTTTTTAATATTCTTTACAACATAGCTTTTGTAAATATTGTTTGAACCTGCATTACTTTCATCAAAATATTTTTTAAAATTAGCTACAAGTTTGTTTGCATTAGCCGATGCTATTTCTATGGTACTGATGCTTGTGGCAAAGTGATGATCAATTCTGTCTGCCAATGTTAATGTATCACCATTCTCTAAAGCAATAGCAACACCACCGCTGTTATTGCCACCCTGCTCATAAGTCATACCAACGCTTCCGTTAAATAAGGGATAAGTATCTCCATATGATGGATAAAACAAATCAAAATATTGCTTTGTAAAAAATAACCAGCCATTAGCATCAAAATATTTAGCATGGTTTTTACCAACTGTGACCTGAAAATCTTTCTGCCACTGCGTTACAGCCTCGTGCACAGGCTCTGCTGCAGGTGCAAAATAATAAGGTGAGTTGGGAGATTGTTCATGAAAATCGCAATGTATTTGCGGCATCCATTGCTGGTATTTTACCAAACGTGTTTGCGATTCTATTTGCGTTTGCCATGCCCAGTCACGGTTTAAATCGAAATTATAATGGTTGCTTCTTCCACCGGGCCATGGCTCATCATGTTCTCTTGCATTTACATCTGCATTTGGTGATTTTCCAATCACCTGTGTAAGCCAGTTTACATATCTGTCACGTCCATCAGGGTTTAAACATGGATCAATTATAACTACAGTATTTTTCATCCATTCATTTAAAGATGAATTTTTTCCGCTTAATATTTCATACAATACTTTCATGGAAACTTCAGAAGAACTCGGCTCATTGCCATGTACATTGTAACTAAGCCAGACAATTACCGGAGTATTAATATTACCTGGGGCATCTTTCAACAAACCGGTTAACCGCAAATTGTTTTTTCGGATATCATCAATTCTTTTCAGGTTTTCTTTAGAGGATATAACAGCCATCAGCAATGGTCTTCCTTCATTTGTCTCGCCATATTTCTCCAGTTTAATTTGGTCGGGTAATGCATTGGCTACTGACTCAAAATAGTTTACAATCCGGGAATGTGCGGTAAATTTACTTCCCAGTTTATAACCCAGAAATGCATCTGGAGTTGCAATGCTTTGTGCATCACTGAATAAGGAAAGTGTACAGAAAAAAAGTAAGCCAAGGGTTAGTTTGTACATATATGTTTGGTTATGGCTGTGAAATTAAATTGTAAAAAAATAAAAAACGATTTTATTTTACCTAGCACATTAGCATAAACCTCTTTTTTAAAATATAATATTGTAAAAAGCATTTGCAATGTCAAAACCTTACATTTGATTATGAAAAAAATATTATTTCTAGCGTCGTTTTATTTGACTGTCAGCACACAGGCGCAGGTTACTCATTTTAAATATAACAATACTAAAAATATTACTGTAAACAAAGCTGCTGTAGTATCTGCACATGCACTTGCTAGCAATGCGGGCATAGCAGTAATGAAAAAAGGTGGTAATGCTTTTGATGCTGCAATTGCCACACAACTGGCGCTGGCAGTTGTTTATCCCGGTGCAGGTAATTTAGGTGGCGGTGGTTTTATGGTTGCGCATACCAGTGCCGGAAAAAATATTGCTCTTGATTACAGAGAATCAGCACCGGCGAAAGCTACTAAAGATATGTATCTGGACAGTGCCAGAAATGCGATAACTATTTTGAGCATGGAAGGAAGACTTGCAAGTGGTGTTCCTGGAACTGTTGCAGGATTGTTTGCAACACTAAAATATGCCAAACTTCCTTTCTCAACTTTAATAGCAGAAGCTATAACCCTTGCTGACAAGGGATTTGCAGTAACAAAAGCACAGGCTGAAGATTTTAATAACAGCCGTTCAGTTTTCTTAAGAAACAATAAAAACAAAGTTGCATTTTTAAGAGATATTCCGTGGAAGGCAGGCGATGTTTTAATACAGACAGAACTTGCGAACACCTTAAAAAGAATTAGAGATTTTGGACTAAAAGGTTTTTACGAAGGAGAAACAGCCAAACTTATTGCGTCAGAAATGAGCAGTGGTAATGGTATCATTACTGAAAAAGATTTAAAAAATTATAAAGTCAAAGAAAGAGTAGCAATGCAATTCCCTTATAAAAATTATCAGGTAATTACAATGCCTTTACCGAGTAGCGGCGGAATTATTTTACAGCAGTTATTTAAAATGACACAACAAAAGAAATTGGATTCTTACCCTTTTCATTCTGCGGAAAGTATACAGCTTATTGTTGAAGCAGAACGCAGAGCTTTTGCAGACCGTGCAGAATTTATGGGCGATGAAGATTTTGTAAAAGTTCCGGTTAAAACACTTGTTAGTGAAAAATATTTAAAAAATAGAATGGCAGATTATGTTGCAGGCCAAGCCGGAAATAGTAATAATGTTAAACCAGGTCAAATTAAAGAAAGTGAAGAAACTACACACATCAGTATTACAGATGCAGAGGGAAATGCGGTAGCAGTTACCACTACATTGAATGATCATTTTGGAAGCAAGACAATTATAAGTGGAGCCGGGTTTGTAATGAATAATGAAATGGATGATTTTAGTGTAAAGCCAGGCGTACCAAATATGTATGGTGCTATTGGGAATGATAAAAATGCTATTGCTCCCGGTAAACGTATGCTGAGCAGCATGACACCTACAATTATACTTAAAAACAATCAGCCTTATATAGTTGTGGGCACACCGGGCGGTACCACTATCCCTACGAGTTTGTTTCAAAGTATTATAAATATTGTAGATTATAACTTGAGCGCTGAAGACGCAGTTAACAAACCTAAATTTCACCACCAATGGCAGCCCGATGTTATTTATGTTGAAAAAGATTTTGAAAAGAACGTACAAACAAAACTTGTAGAGATGGTTTATAAAATAACAGAAAGAGGTACTATTGGAAGAACCGAATTGATAAAAATTGAGAAGAGTAAAAAATCGAATAATAAAATAGAGATAAACGCAGTTGCCGATAAAAGGGGCGATGATGATGCACGGGGATATTGAAAATCGTAGATCTTATTTTGCTGTTGGCTTTAAAAGTGAGTAAATAACAGCATCCAGAAACCTGCCATCATAAAATTCATTTTCTTTAAAATGAGCTTCTTTTATAAAATTA
>JANLVW010000531.1:0-2047 GCA_031364205.1 Ferruginibacter sp. | reverse complement strand
ATATTATGAATTAAAGAAAAAATATACTGATACTTCTATCCTGTAAAATTTTAAAAATCATTTTTTTTAATGCATCAAGAGTTTCATCAATATGAAACTATAAATAGCCGTAATTATCTTGAAATTAAATGTTCCGCTTTGAGATTTTGTTTGATAAAAATTTGGGTTATTTTGCCTTGGTTGTTTAAAATTTACATCAAAATAAAGTTTCTAATGAGTTAATATTACTTATTATTCAAATACCAATCTTTTATTTGTATTAATTGAAACATTTTCTAATTTTACAAAAATGAATAATTTAAATTTTTCTTACTACCCACAAACCGAAACTTCAGAAGATGTTGATGTGCTTACGGAAGAAGCTATCAACTTAAGTCTTGTTGTTTGGAATGATGAAGTCAACACGTTTGAATGGGTGATTGATACATTAATAGACGTTTGCGGACACCAAAGGGAACAGGCAGAACAATGCGCCATGCTTATACATACTAAAGGAAAATATGCTGTAAAAAATGGCAGTTATGAAATTCTTAAACCCCAGAAGGAAGCCATTACCGATAGACTTATTAATGCAACGATTGAATAGGTAATCAATATTTTTACCTGAATTTATTTTTTAGTGCTTCCAAAGCATCTCCCATTGTGGCAGGCTTTACTTCTTTTTCAACCGGTTTAACATTTTGTGTCGGCTTTGGCTGGTTTATATTTTTTGTATTTTGGGTTGATTGCACTTCCGTTTGTTTGATGGAAAGTGCAATTCTTTTACGAGCAGCATCAACTTCCATTACTTTTACTTTTATATGTTGATTTAATTTTAAAACCTCTGAAGGATCCTGAATATAATTGTGCGCAATTTCTGAAACATGCACAAGACCGTCCTGTTTTACACCAATATCTACAAAAGCCCCAAACCTTGTAAGGTTTGTAACTACACCCGGCACTTCCATACCAACATGTACATCGTCAATTGAAAAAATCTGTGCAAATTCAAATAGCTGCACTTCACTTCGTGGATCTAAACCCGGCTTTTTAAGTTCTGCAATGATGTCATTAATGGTATGCTCTCCAAAACTTTCAGTAATATATTTTTTTATAGTAATTGTTTTTAGCAAATCTTCATTACCCATTAAGGTGTTTACATCTGCGTTAATATCTTTTGCCATTTGTTGTACGAGTGCATACGCTTCCGGGTGTACAGCGCTTGCATCGAGTACATCCTCTGCACCTGGTATGCGTAAAAATCCTGCACACTGTTCATAAGCTTTTCCGCCTAGCCTTGGTACTTTTAACAATTGTTTGCGGCTGGTAAATTTGCCTTCCTGTTTTCTGTAAGTCACTATATTTTCAGCAATTGTGCTTCCAATACCACTAACATAACTCAGCAAATGTTTGCTTGCAGTATTTAAATTTACGCCCACAATATTTACACAACTTATTACTGTTTGGTCTAATTTTTCTTTCAGCCTTGGCTGGTTTACATCGTGCTGGTACTGCCCCACCCCAATACTTTTTGGATCTATTTTTACCAACTCCGCCAAAGGATCCATCAACCTGCGACCAATACTCACAGCGCCTCTTATGGTTATATCCTGATCTGGAAATTCCTGCCGGGCAATTTCTGAAGCAGAGTAAATACTTGCCCCATCTTCATTTACCAAATAAACAGGAATATTGATGTTTAATTTTTTAATAAACTGCTCTGTTTCCCTTCCTGCAGTTCCATCGCCAATGGCAAATGCCTGTACCTCGTATTGTTTTACCATTGATCGGATGATATGCTCTGCTTCATCCATCCTATTTTTTTCGTGTACAAAAATTAATGCAGTTTTTTGCAGCTCACCCTTTTCATCTATACAAACAACTTTGCAACCAGTTCTGTAACCGGGGTCAATGGCCAAAATTCTTTTACTGCCTAATGGTGAACTCAATAAAAGCTGACGCAGGTTTTCTGCAAAAACATTAATGGCTTCTTCATCTGCCGCTGTTTTTAATGCAGATCTAAACTCGGTTTCAAGGCTGGGCTGCAACAAACGTCTGTAACTGTCTT
>JANLVW010000530.1:0-2450 GCA_031364205.1 Ferruginibacter sp. | reverse complement strand
TGTGCCCTTGCATTGCGAAAAGGCAAACACGTATTTGTAGAAAAACCACTTACAAATACAATGGACGAAGCAAAATCTCTTTTAAAACTTGCTGTTGAATCTAATTTAAAATTTCAGGTAGGGCACGTAGAAAGATTTAATCCTGCATTTGTTGCTTTAAAAAATTACGTGCTGGAGCCAATGTTTATTGAAGTACACAGGCTTTCACAATTTAACCCACGGGGCACAGATGTAAGCGTAATTTTGGATTTAATGATACATGATATTGATATTATTTTACAACTTGTAAAAAGCAATGTCAGTTATATTTCTGCAAACGGTGTGTCTGTCTTAAGTGACACCCCGGATATTGCCAACGTAAGAATGGAGTTTGACAACGGATGCGTGGCCAATTTAACGAGCAGCCGCATTTCAATGAAAAAAATGAGAAAGATGCGACTCTTTCAAAAAGATGCATACATCGGTATTGACTTTTTAGAAAAGAAAACAGAAATCATCAGCCAAAACGCAACTACAGATAAAAATGTATTTACATTTGACATTGATACTGGTAAAGGAAAAAAAACCGTAGCAATTGCCAACCCTGTTGTAACCGATACCAACGCAATGAAAGAAGAATTGACAGCATTTAAAAATGCAATATTTAACCAAACTGAAACTGCTGTTACCGTTGTTGATGGATTCAGAGCAATGGAGGTTGCCCACCAGATTTTGGCTAAAATAAACACACCTGTAAACTAAAAACCAATTTTTGAAACAACCCAGAATAAATATTGGCTGGTACCTATTTGCAGATTTGGTTGTTGCAGTATTTACATGGGTGGCTTTTTATTATTTCCGCACACAACTTTATGGTAATAAATTTATAATTCCTTCAGGTTTTTACATTGGCTTGGTGATGTATGTAACCGGTTGGATATGTCTACATTTTATTGCAGGAACTTATATTTCTCTTTATCAAAAATCACGGGTAGTAGAATTTTTTAAAACAATATTTATAACGGTTATAGGCTGTTTATTTTTACTCTTTTTTTTTATTCTAAAAAACCCAAAAACAAATAACTACGATTATTATTCTGAATTTTATTTACTGCTGTTTCCAGTTATGTTTTGCAGTACGCTAATACGAATGATATTTTTATCGCAAACAAAAAAACAGCTTAAAGAGAAAAAAGTTTTTTTCAACTCACTGCTGATAGGGTCGGGAAATAAAGCCAATGAATTTTATAAAAAATTTTCAAAGTCCAAAGATTATTCAGGATTTATTATTACTGATTATATAAATTTAGGACTTAGTCAGGTTAAGTTTCCAATTACAACTATTCAACATTACAACACAATAGAAAATATTTCAGAAATTATTATTTATAAAAATATAGAAGAGATTATTATTGCTGTGGACAACAACGATAGAAAAATGATTACAGAGATAATGAATAAATTAAGCAATAAAAATGTGAATATAAAAATAACACCTGATACACTCGATATTTTAAGCGGAGCGCTACAAAACACGAACGTAATGGGAATTCCTTTAATAGATGTACAATTTGGAGAAATGCCGCTTTGGCAACAGAATATAAAAAGATTATCAGATATTTTTTTAACCATAATTGGCGGTATAATAATTTCTCCTGTTTTTGCCTACGCTATTTTACGAATAAAGTTTTCCTCGCCTGGTCCAATATTTTTTTCACAGGAACGTATAGGTTTTAAGGGCAAACCTTTTAAGATGTTTAAACTTAGGTCTATGAAAATAGATGCAGAAAAAGAAGGTCCCATGTTAAGTAGTGATAACGACTGCAGAATAACTAGATGGGGTAAATCAATGCGCAAGTGGAGATTGGACGAATTACCACAATTATGGAATATATTAATTGGAAACATGAGCCTTGTCGGTCCCCGGCCAGAAAGAAAATTCTACATTGACCAATTGATAAAATTAAATCCTGAATATAAATATCTTTTTAAGGTTAAGCCCGGACTTACAGGATGGGGAATGGTAAAATTTGGTTACGCAACATCACTTGATGAAATGATAGAAAGAATGCAGTACGACCTTATTTATGTAGAAAATATTTCTCTTTCACTGGACTTTAAAATAATGTTTCACACTATCCGAATTATCCTTTCGGGCACAGGTAAATAATTAAAAAATTAAGTGTTTTTAGAACTTCAATACAAATCAATAAAAGTTCGTCGCGCGCAAAACCTTTTTGTTCAAAGGCAATAAAAAGATTTTAAAAGTAAGAAACGCAGCCCTTCAGTAGTATAACTTTCTTCAGCTTTTATTGTGCAATAGTATTCAACAATTAGCCATTAGAAAAGTAATTCCCTTAGCTTAGTATTCTCTCTAATTTCTTTATTTTTGATAAAATAATTTTTTTGAAAAAACTACTGCTGTTAACCATTATTTTATTTTTTGCGGAGTTAACTTATTCCCAGCAAAC
>JANLVW010000500.1:0-4447 GCA_031364205.1 Ferruginibacter sp. | reverse complement strand
TAAAAGTAAACAGTCCAAAATTAAAAAACAAAAAATGGCATACAAAAAAGTTGAGAGTTACGACGAAGATGTAACAGCAGGATTAATAAAAAATTACAAAGACAGCATTGGATTGCTTGGTGAAGATAAAGAACGGGAAGGGCTTTTAAAAACACCCGAGAGAGTGGCAAAAGCGATGCAGTTTTTAACACAGGGTTACACACAAGATGCACGTGCAATTTTAGACTCGGCCAAGTTTCATGAAGATGTAAGTGAAATGGTGATTGTGAAAGATATTGAATTGTACAGCATGTGCGAACACCACATGTTGCCTTTTTATGGCAAAGCTCATGTGGCATATATCCCAAATGGATACATCACCGGCTTAAGCAAAATTGCCCGTGTTGTTGATGTTTATGCACGCAGATTGCAGGTACAAGAAAGACTAACCCACCAAATTTTAGATGCGCTAAAAGATTCTTTAAATCCTTTAGGAGTGGCTGTTGTTATTGAGGCTTCTCATTTATGTATGATGATGCGTGGCGTGGGTAAACAAAATTCTGTTACTACTACATCTGCATTTTTTGGTGAGTTTGAACAGCACCAGACGAGGAGTGAGTTTATGAAATTGATAACGGGAAAATTGCATTAAGAAATACTAAGAAAAAATATTATAAAATTGAGCCGCAGTATTACAAATTTAGTTTTGTGATTTTGCGGCCTTTTAATTTAATAAAATATATTTTTGATTTTTTAGGAGATAATTATTTATTTAAAATCAACTTATGAAACACGCATTTATTTTTCCGGGGCAGGGCCCACAGTTTAGCGGTATGGGCAAAAATTTATATGATAACAATGCGGCTGCAAAACAATTGTTTGAAGAAGCCAATGAAATACTCGGTTTTAATATCAGCGACATAATGTTTACAGGAACTGATGAAGATTTAAAACAAACAAATATAACACAACCTGCAATTTTTATACACTCCGTTGCAGCATATAAAAATATTGAATGTGCACGACCGGATATGGTTGCAGGACATTCTTTGGGTGAATTTTCTGCATTGGTTGCAAACGGAACTTTACTGTTTGCTGATGCATTAAGGCTGGTAGCAATTCGGGCCGGTGCCATGCAAAAAGCATGTTTATCAAACCCGAGTACCATGGCTGCTGTGCTGGGTTTGGATGATGATAAAGTGGAAGAAATTTGTAGGCATATAACAAATGACAGTGGTGAGATAGTTGTTGCAGCAAATTATAATTGTCCGGGGCAGCTGGTCATAAGTGGATCATTGGCAGGCATTGAATTAGCATGCGGACGCATGAAAGAAGCGGGAGCAAAACGTGCATTGGTTTTACCTGTTGGCGGCGCTTTCCATTCACCATTAATGTTATCTGCAAAAGCTGAGTTGGAAGTTGCCATTAACAATACAACTTTTAACAACCCAAATTGCGCTGTATATCAAAATGTAACTGCAATAGCAGTTACTGATCCAACTCAAATAAAAGAAAATTTAATTGTACAACTTACAGGTGCTGTAAAATGGACTCAATGTGTGCAGGCAATGATTGCAGATGGTGCAAACAATTTTACTGAATGTGGCCCGGGTAAAGTATTGCAGGGATTGGTACTAAAAATTAATAAAGAGATGGTGGTTGATGGAGTAAATTAATTTTAAAATTGATGTATAAAAACAAATCGAATCACTTTTAAATGATTCGATTTTTTTATGAATTAATAAATTTATTAAATATCCAATGTGCTTAATACACTGTTCATATTTCTTACTACATCTGCACTTTTTGCAAAAGCTGCCATTTCTTCGTCGTTAAGTTTGTAATCTATTATTTTTTCCCAGCCATTTTTACCAATAATAACCGGTACACCTATACAAATATCTGTTTGTCCGTATTCACCATCAAGATAAACACAGCAAGGCATTATTTTCTTTTGATCACGCACAATAGCTTCTACCAAAGCAGCACCTGCAGCACCAGGCGCATACCATGCACTTGTACCTAGTAAACCGGTAAGTGTAGCACCACCAACCATTGTATCTGCAGCAACTTTTTTAAGCGTTTCTACATCTAAAAAATCAGCAGCCGGCACACCGCTGTAAGTTGCCAAACGTGTAAGCGGAATCATCGTTGTATCTCCATGCCCGCCAACAACTACGGCCTGCAAATCGTTAGGACTGCATTGCATAGCTGTACTTAAAAAATAACGGAAGCGGGCACTGTCGAGCATTCCACCCATACCAATAATTCTTCCTTTGGGTAAGCCGCTTTGCTTTAGTGCCAAGTAAGTCATTGTATCCATTGGGTTGCTGATAACAATGATGATACAATCAGGAGAATATTCTAATAAGTTTTTAGTAACTGTTTTAACAATGCCTGCGTTTATACCAATAAGTTCTTCTCTTGTCATGCCCGGTTTGCGTGGAATACCTGAAGTTATAACTGCTACAGTACTACCAGCAGTTTTTGTATAATCGTTTGTGCTGCCGATTATTTTTGTATCAAAACCTTCCAGTTGTGCAGTCTGCATAAGATCCATTGCTTTACCTTCTGCAAAGCCTTCTTTAATATCAACAATTACCAGTTCATCACACAATTTTTTCCGTGCAATATTGTCGGCACATGTTGCGCCTACGGCTCCTGCGCCTACTACAGTTACTTTCATGTTTATTTTTTTTGATGTATAAATTTATCGGGTAAAGATAAGATAATGCATAATTTTTCTTGTGGATAATTAATGAATTTGTAAACAAAAATCTAAAATTTGCCACTCGGCATTTTAAGAGAAACGTTTTAACTTATTTACAAGTTTAAAAAATTTATTTTCACTCCATATCCCTTATCAGAATGAAAAACTTAATCATGACCGCAATATTATTTGTGGTTACTTATTCTGTGTTTCCGCAGAATAAAACAACGCTGACTGCATTATTTGACAGGAATACAAAAACTGTAAAACTCCGCTGGCAAAATATAACAGATGCTTTTTCTTACAGCCTTCAAAGCAGCAACGACAATAACATTTTTACGGATATTTTTATAATAAAAGCCGTTAATATTCCTCAAGGTGATTTTATAAAGTACAATGATAATAATCCTGTAGAAGGAAAGAATTATTACCGCTTAAAAGTTTATAAAAATAACACTAAGGTTGAAACTTTACCATCTGTGATGCTGGTAAGCGGTAATACTGAAAATGCCTGGTTAATATATCCTGTACCGGTTGGCCCTGTTATAAATTTACAATATAATGGTAACGATGCTATAGAAGGTGTAATTACAGTTTTTATACAAAGCGTAACCTCGGGCACAATATTCACAAGGTTAAGGCTTGCATCTACAACAAGAAAAATTACTATTCCCATTACAAATATTGGAAAAGGTACTTATGATGTAAGAATTTATGTTAGCAACAAAATTGTATGGAACCAGCGTATAATAAAATATTAAAGAGATGAGGCTATAAGTTTAAAATTTGGATGATCTGAAAAATCCATTTTAAAAATTCCTTTTTTACTGTATAAAAAAATTGAGGGGAAACTGCGTATTTGATAAAACGTACTTAAAAATCTTTTACTGTCATAACCAACATGAATGTTTGGGTAGGGGAAAAGGTTTAAATCTTTGTAAAATTTTTGTATGCTTTCATAAGAAAGCGAACTAACAAGTATTATTTCTGCGTTTTTAAAAGATTTTATATTAGCAATTAAACTTTCTGTAGCATGTATGCAATGATCACAATCAGGGCTAAAAACCATTATAACCACAGGTTTTTTTTTCTTTAAATTTTCTTTTGTAAAAATGGAACTATCAACTGCCAGCGCCATACTAAATGGTGGTATTGTTGGTATTCGTTTGTATGCAGGCTCTACACCATTTTGAATTTGTGCAGAAAGACAAATATAAAAAAAAGTAAATATTAATACAAGGGACAAGGTTTTCATTTTCGTATTTTTATGCAAATTAGTTTTTTTATTTAATGTTATTTTAATATTAAACCAATTGCTTTTCCTCATGTCCTAAAGAATCATACATTACTTTTATTTTAAATAAATTTTTATGGGAAGTTCTACATTAAACAGGAGAGATTTTTTTCGAAGTCTCACTTTAAAAAAAGAGACTTTTAATGACGACCCTCTTTTTGATAAATATTCCCGCAAATCGCTTGGTCCAAGAGTTTACAACAACCAGCTTGTTTCTTTTAATAATATTGGCACTGAAAATACAGGAAGTGAATATTCAAGATTAGGTAATGTGACTTCTGGCTTAGCGCCTTACACAGGTCCTTTTGGCAAAAGCGAAGCCATTCATTTACTAAACCGCACTTGCTGGGGTTTCAAAAAACCGCATGTAGATACACTTGTTGCAGCAGGCTCTGTTACGGCTGCGGTAAATATAATTTTAAATATAAATCCGGCCGCACCTTCACCACCTGTAAACTGGTATC
>JANLVW010000460.1:0-1150 GCA_031364205.1 Ferruginibacter sp. | reverse complement strand
GGCTTCCATATCTCCATCAATAACTTCAATTAAAATTCCTGCTTCTTTTTGTACAGTTGCAATTATTTCCTTTGCATTTTCAGCATCTCTCATGGCACTGGTTGCGCAAGCTTTTAATGCTTCTACATTGTAAGCATTCATTAAGTGCCTGAAAGATTTCATCGTCTCAACCAACATTAATTTCTTTTCAGGTGAAATTATTTTGCTGCCAAACACATCAAACCCAAGCCTAAGTGGAACTCTAACAAGATTTAGTTTATTAAAAACGGGCTTACCCTCCTTTACTTTTTGTACATCGCTTATGAGCAAACGTGCGGCATTACTACCAATATCTATTGCGGCTAAAATCAAAATATAAAGAGTTAAAATGTTAGAATACTAAATTGAGTCATTAATTTTAAAAATGCCTAAAAAAATTTAAAAATCTTTCAACAAAAATTTGTTTTTGGTTATGGTTGATTAAATATTTTATGATGCAAGAAGTTTGTGTCAATTTTTTTAAATTTAGAGGTATAAAAGAAATTATTTTGAACTGGTTGCTCTGTTTAAATAATTAAAAATTTCAATCTGCGATCTTATTTTTTTTGTATTGCGAGGATTAATATATTGGTTGCTTAATTCATTGTCAAGTTCCCGGGCTTTGATGTTGTCCTTTAATTGAATGTCAATTATATTAATTATTTCGTCTCTCAAATCTTTCTCTAAAACCGGACAGGCTACTTCAATCCTGTGGTTAATATTTCTCACCATCCAGTCTGCTGAAGAAATAAAAACTTTAGGATCACTGTTGTTTTCAAAAATCATTACACGGGCATGCTCTAAATATTCGTCAATAATGCTGATGGCTTCAATGGGTTTTTTAAATTTTCTATTTTCGGTAAACATGCAACAAATTCCTCTTATAATTAATTTTATCTGCACACCTGCTTTTGCAGCTTCTGTAAGTTTTTCAATAAGAAGCCCATCACTTAAAGAATTAAATTTTAAAGTTATACCTGCAGGTTTTTTATGTTTTGCAAATTTTATTTCTTTATTAATGAGTTGATTGATTTGCCTCCTCATGTCTACGGGTCCTACGATTAACAGTTTACAGGCTTTCAGCAAGCCTAATCTTAGGGAAGGATTTTCTAAGTATGTAAAAATTCGGTTT
>JANLVW010000436.1:0-6594 GCA_031364205.1 Ferruginibacter sp. | reverse complement strand
TTTTGCTTTTACAAAATCATCTTTGTACCAATTAAAAAGCATAGATATAGATACCTTATTGTTTTTTGCATTTATTTTTGTGAAGGAAGTATTTTGTATGCTTTGTTTTGTTATCTGTTCAAGTTGTGCGTCCAGTTTTTCAGCCCTAAATGCATAAGATTGAATAGGCGGACAGCTTTTGGCGCCACATACCAATGCAAAATGTATTCTTGCATCATTAAATTTCTTCCGTATGATATCGTTTTCAATATTGTTTAAAGTAAGACTTGCCCCATTAATGGCATATACTTTCTTATCAAAAAAACCGGATATTTCCATTGGGCCTTTGGTTGGATAATTATTAATAATTCCTTTTATTACTAAAACATTATAGGCATTCAGGTAAAAAGCCTTTTCTTCTGATTGGGAATTAAATTTTTGTTTTGTACTGACATAAGTTACAAGCGCATCTAAATCTTTTTTATCTGAGCTTATGTTTTTATAATTGACTTTGCCGGCTTTTACATTGGTAGATAAAAATTTATCCACTCCCTTAAAATACTCCGGTAAGTTTTTTATCTGTGCACTTATATTGCTAATTATTGATAAAAAAGAGCAAAAAGTAATGATGTATTTTTTCATAAATTTTTTTAACTTGTTTTAATTACGCAAAGTAAATATTATTGGTTTCAGAAATTGTGATTTGTTAATGATATTTACCAGTAGAATCTTTTATAACCGATTTTTTTTCATCTTTAGATAATGTATCATAACAAAATAATTAAACTTATTATACCTGCGGTAAATGAAGAAAAAAGTATTGAATTGGTATTAAATGCAATTCCCAAAGGTATTTGTACCGAAATAATTGTTGTAGATAATAACAGTGATGACCAAACAGCGGCTGTTGCAAAAGCCAATGGTGCTACTGTACTTTTTGAAAAAACGCCCGGTTATGGTATTACCTGCCTTAAAGGGCTTGATTATATAAGAGAAACTGGCGCTTGCGATATTGTTGTTTTTCTGGATGGAGATTACAGCGATTATCCTGAAGATTTAGATCATTTATTAACTCCAATCATTTTTGAAAATGTTGATATGGTTATTGGCAGCAGGGTGAAGGAACTGAGAAAACTGGGTAGTATGACGCCGCAGCAGGTTTTTGGAAACTGGCTGGCTGTTTTTTTAATTCGCATATTTTTTAACCACAGCTTTACTGATCTTGGTCCATTTAGGGCAATAAAATGGAGTGTTTTGGAAGAACTAAAAATGCAAGATAAAAATTATGGTTGGACAGTGGAGATGCAGGTTAAAGCAGTAAAACATAAATTTGTTTGTTTAAATGTTCCGGTAAAATATAAAAACCGGGCAGGCGGCGAAAGTAAAGTAAGCGGAACATTAAAAGGCAGTGTGCTCGCAGGTATTAAAATTATAAAAACTATTTTTAAGTATGCCTGACGTTACTTTCTTTCATAAAAATTATGCTAAGTTTTGTTCAATTCTTATTGTATTTTTTGCAGTAACCTTATTTGTAGGTCAATATTTTATTGAAAGAAAAGATTTTAATTATTTGATTGGCTGGCAACTTCTTTTGCATGTCATTTTCATCTTTTTTTATTTTACCCGAAAGTATATTTCTTTACAACAGTTTTTTTTTGCAGCAATCTTATTAAGGTTCGCTTCAGCATTCATTATGCCGTCTCTTAGTGATGATGTTTACCGTTTTATATGGGATGGGCAATTGATTGTAAACGGTCAAAATCCGCTGCTTACAACGCCAGATAATTATTTGTCAGCATTAAGCAACTCAAACGAAAAATATTTATACCTGAAGGAACTTCATAGTCTAATTAATCACCCACAATTTTATACCTGTTATCCGCCATTAATGCAGGGCGTATTTACTGTTGCTGCATTTTTTGGGGGCAGTTCTATTTTTATCAGCATTGTAATTATTAAATTAATTGTTGCTTTATCAGATTGTGTGGCTGTTTATTTTATTGTAAAAATTTTAAAGAAAATTAATGCTGATGTAAAGTTGGTGGTATTGTATGCATTAAACCCGCTGGTAATAATTGAAGGCGCAGGCAATGCACATTTTGAAGTGATGCAGGTTGCACTTTTGGTGATAAGCATATATTTAATTCTTCAGTATCAATACAATATTGCTGCTGTTTTTTGGGGGCTTGCCATTGTAACAAAACTGCTGCCATTGCTGCTTCTGCCACTTATTGTTAGGTTATTAGGGTTTAAAAAAGGTATACTATTTTCTTTAATTACAGTTGCTGTTTCCGTTCTTTTATTTTTGCCATTCATTGCAACCGGCTCCATTAATGGCTTTGCAAAAAGCCTTAACCTTTATTTTCAAAACTTTGAATTTAATGCCTCTATATATTACATAGCGAGAGAAGTTGGATGGTGGTTTAAGGGCTATAATTACATCAGTTTTATTGGCCCATTCTTAATGCTCATTTTTCTTTTAATTTATGCTGCAATATTTTTTGTAAAGAGAAAATTATCATTCAATAAATTTACTTTATACTCATTAATTATTCTCTCACTCTATTATTTTTTTGCAACAACTGTACATCCATGGTACATTATAAATCTTTTACCATTTGCATTAATGGCAAATAAAAAATATGCATTTGTGTGGATGGGCATTGCTTTTTTATCTTACAATGCTTACGGAAATATCAATTTTAATGAAAATTATTGGTTAGTTGGGTTAGAATATTTGGTTGTTGTTACAGCCATGTTTTTTTCTTTAAAAAAAGATAAGGTTACTTTTTCGGAGTAGATAATTCAGGATTTTTATACACTTTATTAGCCTGCTTTAACCACAAACCCCAGATGTTGTTGTATGGATGTACATTGTTTGTAATACCATCAGCATCATATACATCCAGCTTTTTATTTTTCCATTCAAAAATACCTCCGTATAAATTTTGAACATTTGTAAAACCTGCATTCATCAGCTTTTCAGTAATCTTTTCACTTCTGTAACCTACTGAACAATAAACTACAATGGGTTGATGTTTGTCTGTATTTTTTAATGTTTCAATATTAAAATCTTTGTAGCCTACATACTTTGCATTTTTTAAATGGCTTACATTAAACTCTGCTGTTTCCCTTGCATCCAGCAACAAAACTGTATTTTTTATCTTATTTAAATTATCAATACTTATTTCGGGTACATCATGCTTCAATAAATTTTTGAGCAATAAATTATAGCTTTTGCTTTGCACCATTCTATTGTTTTGTGCCTCAGCTTCATCGCTGCAAAATAAAAATATACCAAACAAAAAAAGTAATATTTTAAAATTGTTGATCATTACTGTACCAATTTTTAATGACTGACTCCACAGGTTTATTCTGTGGGGTATAATTATTGTTTGTTAAGCCACCGGCTTTCAAATCATTTACATGCCATTTCCATAAAAAGCCCCCGGCAAACCAGCTTTGGGGTACAAATTTTTTGTATAATGCCTCGTATGCATTTTGTTGGGCCTGCATATTTACAGGCCCGGTATTATTTGACTGCCATGGTTCATCTGCACATTTATCAATACTTCGGTAACCATACTCGGTAAAAAGTAACGGCTTCTTTTTTAACTCAGTAAACGCTTTTATGTCCTCATAATGAGGCTTCCATCCAATAAGCAACTCATCTACACTTGGTGTTACTGAACTGCTTAAAGGAAAATAAGCATCAATTCCAATAAAGCTTAATTTTTCCCAACTTGCAAATTCTTTAAAGCAACCCCAGTTGGCAGCATAAGTTATTTCCCCTTTGTATATCTTTTTTACACTATCGATTAAGTTATTCCAAAAAAGCGGACGTTCTTTCACAGAAGCATCCATTTCAGTTCCTATACAAAATAATTCTGCTTTACTGTTTTGTGCAATTGTTGCATTGTATAAAATATATTTTAAATAATTTTTTTCCCACTCTTTCCAGGCACTATCTGTTTTACATCTAAAATGACCTGTATAAACGCCATCGCCAATCCATAATTGCGGTTTTAGCATTACTTTTAAACCAGCTGCATTTGCGAGTTTTATACATGCAACTATTCCTTCTTCTCTTTCGCCCCACCATTGCCTTCCTTCGTTGTAACGTACAATTGTTTCTCCTTGCCTGCTAAAAGCAAAGGGAATTATTGAAATCCATTTGGCTCCAATACGGTGCATATTTGTAAAGCAGGAACTGTCAACCGCCTCGGGTGGAGCTTCCATGCTTATTCCCGAAATAAAATTCTTTCTTATTGGGACAACCTCAGTAAAAGATGGTTTATGATTTGATACATTACAATTATCTACAAAAAGCAATACAAATACTATTAAAAAATTGATGTTGATTAGATATTTCATTTTAGACCCATTTATACAATTTTTATCATTAGCTTAAAATTACAATTAATTATTAAGGTCTTACTTTATGTTATTAAAACTATATAAACCTTAAAACCGTAATTCTAAAACAAAAAATATATTATGAAATCTTCTTTAATTATATGCTCTATTGTCATTTTCTTACCTTCTTGTTTCTCAGGAATTCCCAAAGGAAAAAATAATTCTTTTACGCACGAAGAATGGACAAGCCTTCTGCAAAAACACGTTAATAAAGCAGGTTTTGTTGACTACAAAGGGTTTATTAAGGACTCAGTAAAATTAAATACCTATTTGGTTAAGTTAAGTGATAATGCTCCTGCAAACAATTGGAGCAGAGATGAAAAATTTGCCTACTGGATAAATGCTTACAACGCATATACTGTAAAGTTAATAACAAGTAATTACCCCGTAAAAACCATTAAAGAATTGGGCGCTGCCAATCCTATTATATTTGTAAATACTGCCTGGGATAAAAAGTTTTTTAGTATTGGAAACAAAAAAATGACCCTAAATACTATTGAATTTAAAATAATTAGAAAACAATTTAAAGATCCACGTAGTCACTTTGCTATTAATTGCGCCTCTATCAGTTGTCCTAAATTATTAAATGTAGCGTACGAAGCAAAAACATTAAATGCGCAGTTAGAGCAACAGGGTAAAGCTTTTTTGGCCGATACTGAAAAGAATAAAGTTTCTGCAACAAACCCTAAATTATCTTCTATTTTTAAATGGTATTCAGGAGATTTTGAAAAAGGTCAGACGAAAATTGAATTTATAAATAAATTTGCAAGGCCTAATTTAAATGCAAATGCAAAACTTGATTATCTAGATTACAACTGGAATTTAAATGAACAGAAATAAATTATGATAGTTTTATTTAAGACGCTTTGGTAATTTTAAAAACGGGTATTTTTCTCAATGAGGAATATCCGTTTTTTGTATAAGCCATTAAAAAGTTTTTTAAATGCTATATTGTAAAATAAAAATTACGTATTCTAACAATGTCTAAAAGAGTAATCATAATTGGAAATGGAATAGCAGGAATAACCTGTGCAAGGCATATCCGAAAGCAAAGCAGTTTTGACATAACTGTAATTTCTTCTGAATCGAAATATTTTTACAGCCGTACTGCGCTCATGTATATATATATGGGACATATGAAAGAGGAGCACACAAAACCTTACGAAGATCTTTTTTGGGAGAAGAACAGAATAAGCCTTTTACAGGCTCATGTTCAGCAAATATTTTCTGCGGAAAACAATATTTTATTAAGCGATGGAACCAAACTCGGTTACGATTTTCTTGTTATAGCAACCGGAAGCAAGAGCAATAAATTTGGCTGGCCAGGTCAGGATATACAAGGTGTACAAGGCTTGTATAATTTACAGGATCTGCAAACAATGGAACAACATACAAAAGATATTAAACATGCAGTTGTTGTTGGGGGAGGGCTGATTGGTATTGAAACTGTTGAGATGTTGCTGAGCAGAAATATTAAGGTAAGTTTTTTAATAAGGGAGAAAAGTTTTTGGGATACTATTTTGCCTAAGGAAGAAAGTGAGATGATTAATAAAATAATTCTGCATCATAAAGTTGATCTGCAACTGGGCACAGAATTAAAAGAAATTAAAAGCTATAATGCAGCAAAAGTAACATCAGTTATAACAAGCCAAGGAGAGGAAATCAATTGTGGCTTTGTTGCCTTAACTGTTGGGGTCAGTCCAAATATTTCTTTTGTAAATGATAGTGGGGTAGAGACTGACCGTGGTGTGCTCGTTGATAATAATTTTAGAACAAACATTAAAAATATTTTTGCAATTGGCGATTGTGCGCAGTTTAAAACAGCTTTGGATGGCCGCAAACCATTAGAACAGGTTTGGTATACAGGGAAAATGCATGGTGAAACTGCTGCAAAAAATATTGTGGGAATTACTACAGAATATCAGCCAGGCCATTGGTTTAACAGTGCTAAGTTTTTTGATTTGGAATACCAGACTTACGGGTTGGTTGCAGCACAAAAAGCAGATAGTGAAGATTGGTTTTGGTGGCAGGATAAAAAGGGTGAAAAAGGAATAAGAATTTTATGGGATAAAAATACCCTGGCATTTAATGGAATCAATTCGTTTGGCATAAGAATACGCCATGAAGTTTGCAACGAGTGGCTAAACGATAAAACACCTATAAAAACTGTAGTTCATCAACTCCGCAAGGCCAATTTTG
>JANLVW010000435.1:0-1554 GCA_031364205.1 Ferruginibacter sp. | reverse complement strand
CAATAACAGTCATTACCGGAGCTTCCCATTCTCTACTTTTTTTAATAAGGAAAATTCCTAAAACACCATGCCAAATGGTCCATAAAAGAAAACTTCCTTCCTGACCTTCCCAGATACATGACAATAAATATTTGTATTCTAATTCGAGAGATGCATGTTTGTAAGCATACATGTATTCGAAAAGATGGTTGGAGCAGATATATAATATGCACCCAAAAATCACAAACACACCTGCAACCTGTATGTAAAAAGCAAGCCGGGCGGTTTTAAGCCAGTTTTGTTTTTCAGTTAAATCAACAATTCGGGAAGCTTTAAAAAAAGAGATAGTCGCAATGATTGCTGCTACAAAAGAAAGTAATATGAAAAAATGTCCTATTTGTCCCGGTAATAAATGTTCACCTTCAAATTTCATGTATGCTATTTTGAATCCCTAATTGGTTATTTCATTGATGTCTGTTCCTTCATATCATTTTGCAGTTGCTGTTTATCGTCTTTGTATTTGCTTGGGCATTTAAGTAAAATATCACTGCATTCAAAATGTTCATTTCCCATTTTTCCTTTCATTACAAGTCTTTCACTTTTTTCAAGGTCTGCAGGCATACTGTTGTGAAAAACAACTTTTGTTTTTCCGCCAAGGCTGTCAACAGCGTAAAAAGTTAAATAATTTGGGTTTTTGACAGCGTCATATTCTACCGGTTGAGTCTTATCGAGCTTTGCAATAATATGTACAAACTTTCCTTGCTTTTCTTTTGCAGATCCAATAGTATCATATGTAGAAAAATCTGCTGAAAAACTGATCAATCCCACTATCAATGCAGCAATTCCCAACAATAATATAATATGTGTTTTTTTCATTTTTGAGATATTTCGCAAAGTTAATTCAATTGAGCAAGCCTTATTCTAATAAATGCCTAAATTTTGCTTTTGGTAAAATTTATTTAACACATTTTATAGTCAAAAACGATAGCTGTTAATAAAATAAGATGATGGTACTGGATTAATTTGCTCCGTTATCTTTGCAAAAAATTTTCAAAAACTCATGATGCCTGACCTTTCACAATTTGATCCTAATTCTGTAGGCAATCCCAACAATAACATTTTTGGTCTTCCATTTACAGAAGAAGAAGCGACCCTTGTAATTGTACCGGTACCTTGGGAAGTTACAGTAAGCTACAACGCAGGCACAGCAAGGGCTGCAGATCATATATTTCATGCAAGCCTGCAGGTAGATTTGTTTGACAATGAATTTTATGATGAGTGGCGCAAAGGATTTTATATGCGCATTCCGGATAAAAAGATTCTTACAAAAAGCGATTATTTAAGAAAGGAGGCTGAACTATATATAAATTATATTTCTCACGGAGAAATTGTAACGGAAAATAAGTTTATGTGTAAAACCCTTCGGGATATTAATGAAGGAAGTATTTTCTTAAACAATTGGGTATACGAACAAACCAGAGACCTTTTACAAAAAGGAAAAATGGTTGGTTTACTTGGAGGCGACCACAGCACACCGCTTGGTTTTTTTAAGGCAATTGCAGAAAAGCATGAAGA
>JANLVW010000419.1:0-11354 GCA_031364205.1 Ferruginibacter sp. | reverse complement strand
GTTTGGAAAAGATCTTTTAAAAAGAGCATCGTCAGGCTAAAATTTAAATCATCAAAGGTTAAAAATTATGTTTAATTAAAATAAACTTATTAAATTTTTATAATAATCCTATCCTTTTTTTAACTGCTGCATTAAAGCCCTAAATTCTTTTGGAGGCGGTGCAGTTAAATCCATTACAACACCATTAATATCATCAAAATTAAGTTTGTAAGAATGTAGTGCAAGCCTGCTTATAATTGCCCGTTCCTCTTCATCTTGTTTACCGATTTTATAATTTTTCTTTACAGCAGAAAGCAAAACTGGCTTTCCATCGCCATATAAAGGGTCGCATGCAATTGGGTTGCCAATATGTTTTAAGTGAACTCTAATTTGATGCGTACGTCCGGTAAATAATTGAAAAGAAACCATTGAAAAATATGGGTTCGATTCCAGAACTTCATAACCGGTCTGCGATTCTTTTCCGCTGCGATGCACTGTCATCATACCTTTACGAGTAAGATGATCTGAAATGGGCGCATCTATCATTCCATTTTTTTGGGCAGGTTCGCCAACCACAATACCCAAATAAAATTTCTGCACCCTGCGTTCTTCAAAAATTTTGCATAAATGTTTATGTGTAGTTTCATTTTTTGCAAACAAAATTAATCCGCTGGTGTCTTTGTCTAATCTGTGTACAATAAATATAGTTCCGTATTTATCAGTCAAATATTCTTTCAGCGATTTTTCGGTTTGCTCTCTATCAGGAATGGTCAGCATTCCACTCGGTTTATTTATCGCCACAAAATCATCATTTTCAAAAATGATTTCGTATTTATTTTTTGCCAATAGGATTATTTTTACTTGCTTTCTTTTCAGAATGTGTTTTAAATTTCCGGGGTTTCGGAATCTTTATTTCCCTTTCTCTTTTTACTTTTTCCTGTGCCAAAATTTCTTCGCCAAGGGCTGCTGCAATTTCCTGATCGGTATAATCTTTTCCCTTTCTTTTATCATCTGAAATGGCCTCAGGTTTTGCTACTCCTCTAGCCGGTTCCGCATCCTTTGTTTTTTTTGCGCTTCGTTTAGATTCGTTCATGTATTTCAACACCCTAATTTCTTTTTCGCTGAGGTAACGCCATTTACTGCGTTCTACATTTTTCTTTGTAAGGCCTGCATATACTACCCTGTCTAGACCCTTTACATCATAACCCATGCTTTCAAAAATCCTACGCACAATTCTATTTCTGCCACTGTGTATTTCTATACCAATTATTGATTTGTCTTTTGGATCTGAATAAGCAAGGCTATCCACGTAAACAACTCCATCCTCCAATGTAAGACCCGTCAACACTTTATCAAAGTCTGCTTTGGTAAGGGGTTTATCCAGTTTTACTTCATAAATTTTTGTAATCTCATAACTTGGGTGAGATAGTTTTTGGGTAAGGTCTCCATCATTGGTAAGCAACAATACGCCGGATGTATTTCTATCCAATCTTCCAATAGGATAAACTCTTTCAACTGTCGCCTGTTTAATAAGTTCCAAAACGGTTTTTCTGCCTTGAGGATCGTCAGTGGTCGTTATATAATCTTTTGGTTTATTTAATAAAATATAAACAAGGTTTTTGGTCACAAACAGTATTTTACCATTGTAAATAATTTCATCTGTTTGCTGCACTTTGTAACCGGGTTCAGTAGCTACTTCACCATTTACTTTTACACTTCCCTGTGTAATTATTGTAACTGCATCTCTGCGGGAACATACACCGCAATGTGCTAGAAATTTATTGAGCGGCATTACAACTTCGGTAGTTAGTTGTTTTTTATCGCCAACAACTTTTGCGGTATTTTTAGTTGTAGATTTTTTAGATGAGTCAGATGATGGGTGAGGAGCACGTTCTACTTTTTCTTTAACAACAATTCCTTTTTTTGCCTGTCGGGCTTTGTACTCTTCCGCTTTTTTAGTGTCAAAGTATTCCCTTTTTTCTTTGCGGGCTTTCTTTTTATCCTGCCTTATTTCTTCTTTTACTACACTGTTTTTCTTTGGATTGATAAACTTTTTAAAGGCCTCCTGTCCCATATTTTTATAATTTTTGCTGTTTTGCAACAGTAGATGAACAGTAAATATAATTTTAATTTATTTGATGGGTAATTTGGGCTTTTTAAATATAAAAAAAGGAATGCTGTTTGCATTCCATTTTCATTTCATCATTAACCAAAAACTAATTTTGTCTTCTGCTTCTCTCCATTTTCTTTTCGCCTCTTTCAGCCATTTTTTGCTTTTTCATTTCAGCCATTTTTGTTTTTTGTTCTGCTGTCAGTAAACTTTCCATTTTACTTTTCTGTTCAGCTTTTAAAGCCTGTTGTTTTTCACGCATTTCCTTTACAGAAAGGTTGTCCTGTGCTTTTAAAGCCTCCCGCTTTGCTTTCATATCCTGGTGTTGAACCTTTAACTCCGCTTTTTGCTCTTTTGAAAGATTAAGCTCCTTCAACATTTTACCCTTTTCATGTTTGCCGTTGTGGCGTTCCATTTTTGCTTTGCCTTCCGTGTTTCTTTCTGTTTGTGCAGAAGCTGTAAAGGTTAGTATGGCTGCGGCAAATGATAATGCTAATAATTTTTTCATAATTTATTTTTTAAAAGTTATTCTTCATAGACAGTGCACTATCTAAATAGTTTAATTTAGAAGATGTTAAAGGCGGTAAGGAACAAACGCTGATTTCGAATTCGTTCTATTCGACTAATTGATCTTCGAGTCCTCCCTCTCCTTTGAAGAGGGACCGAGGGTGAGGCTATCCTTTATTAGCCAACTGTCCACAAGCTGCATCAATATCTTTCCCTCGGCTGCGGCGTACACGTACATTTATTTTTTGTTTGATAAGGTAATCAGTAAACGCATTTGTTCGTTCCTCATCGGGTTTCATAAAAGATACGCCGGCAATGGGATTGTATTCAATAACATTTATGAGATGTGTTGGAACCTGTCGGTAAATTTTTACCAGATTTTCTGCATCTTCGAGAGAGTCATTTATGTTGTTAAATAAAATATACTCCAGCGTAATTTCATTTTTTGTTTTTAGGTGAAAATACTGAAGCGATTCAATTAATATTTTTAAGTTATTGCTTTCGTTGATAGGCATAATTTCTGTACGTTGCCCGTCAGTAGGCGCATGCAGCGATACAGCTAAATTAAAACGAACATTATCATCGCCCAATTGTCTAATCATTTTTGAAACGCCCGCAGTAGAAACGGTAATTCTATTTGGACTCATGTTCATACTTTCTGCAGACGTAATTTTATCTATAGATTTAAGTACATTTTTATAATTAAGCAAAGGTTCTCCCATGCCCATGTAAACGATGTTGCTTAAGTTTTTTTGATACGTTATTTGACACTGCTCATTTAACAATGCAACCTGGTCGTAAATTTCATCGAAACTTAAATTTCTTTTACGGTCCATTTTGCCTGTTGCACAAAATGCGCAGGTTAGGCTGCAGCCAATTTGTGAAGAAACACAGGCGGTAAATCTTTTTTCTGTTGGAATAAGTACACCTTCAATTAAATGTCCATCCCACGTTTTAAAACGTAATTTTAAAGTGCCGTCATTGCTGTGTTGTGTAGCATCTACTGTAATTGCTGGTAAAGTAAATTCTTCTTTTAATTTTGTGCGAAGATCTAATGATAGATTGCTCATTTCATCAAAACTGCGGGCATTTTTTTTCCATAGCCATTCGTAAGCCTGCATGGCTCTAAACCGTTTATCGCCAATGGTTTCAAAATATTCTTTAAGCCCTACAAGGTCAAAATCACGTATGTTTTTCTTTTCCGACATTTTGTAAATATAAATGAAAATGAAGCCCTAGCCCAGTCTAACTCCCACGGGGAGGAAGGAAACGCAATAGATTGTACATGAGATAGTGTAAAAGATAAAATATTATTTAGGCTAACTTTGCCAATAATTTTGAACAAAATGAAGCTAGTCTGATGAAAAAGGTATGACGTACAAGTGAGTGACTAACAACCCTGCCCGACAGAGTCATTCAGGCGGGGATGATGGCCATAGCTGCTTCTTTGCCTGGACAACAAAGAAACAATAAATACAAAAGAAAATATTTTTATGGAAACGGTTTATATAATTGATGCTGTGAGAACGCCGATTGGCAAATATGGCGGTGCACTTTCTGGCGTGCGGCCTGATGATTTGCTTGCAAATGTTATACGTGCGCTTGTGCAAAGAAACCCAACTATGGATGTAAATGCAATTGAAGATGTAATTGCCGGTGCAGCAAACCAGGCGGGTGAAGATAACCGCAATGTGGCTCGTATGGGGGCTTTGCTGGCAGGATTGCCCGTAACTGTTGCAGGAAATACGGTGAACAGACTTTGTGCAAGCGGCTTGCAGGCCATTATGGATAGTGCAAGAACCATTGCCTGCGGGGATGCGGAATTAATGATTGCGTGCGGCGTAGAAAGTATGAGTCGGGCGCCTTTCGTAATGCCAAAAAGCAGCAGCGCTTTTGAAAGAACGCCACAAATATTTGATACAACCATGGGCTGGCGTTTTGTAAATAAGCAACTAAGCGAAATGTATCATCCATACACAATGGGCGAAACAGCGGAAAATGTTTCAAAAAAATGGAATGTATCCCGAGAAGCGCAGGATGAATTTGCAGCGGCTAGCCAAATAAAATATGATGCGGCAAATAATGCCAGAAAATTTAAAGAAGAGATTGTTGCTGTAAAAATAATGCAGGGCAAAGCCGAAACATTATTTGAGAAAGATGAACATCCAAGACTTTCCCCGGTAGAAAAACTGGCAGCTTTAAAACCCGCATTTATAAAAGATGGAGCCGTAACTGCGGGCAACAGCAGTGGAATAAATGATGGCGCTGCAGCAATGTTACTGGCGAGTGAAGCTGCTGTAAAAAAATACAATTTAAAACCAATTGCAAAAATTGTAAGTATGGCTGTTGCCGGTGTTGACCCTGCAATAATGGGCATTGGGCCTGTGCCTGCAACACAAAAAGCATTGCTGCGAGCTGGTTTAAAAATAAAAGATATAGATTTATTTGAGCTGAACGAAGCATTTGCTTCTCAAAGTATTGCTTGCATCCAAGAGTTAAATATTGAGCTTGAAAAAGTAAATGTAAATGGCGGTGCTATTGCACTTGGTCATCCGTTAGGCTGCAGTGGTGTGCGTATTTCCACCACATTGCTACACGAAATGCAAAAGAGAAAAAGTAAATACGGACTTGCCACTATGTGTGTTGGTGTTGGGCAGGGAGCAGCTATTATTTATGAGAATATTGTTTAAATTTGGACATGCCAGAAAGTAAATTTGAATTATTGTATGCTGATTTGGGGAAAGCTATATCCGCTTTAAACACTTCTTTGGAAATAAATTTACAACTATACGATAGCAATGTAATAGATACTTTAAAAAATGGGCAGATCCAAAAGTTTGAGTATAACATGGAATTACTTTGGAAAACGCTTAAGGCATATTTTTTTGAGGGAAGAGGAATAAGCTTAAAATATTCTAAAGAAATTATAAAGTATTATTTTGAAGAACAAATTATTGATGAAAATACATTTCTGATTTTAATTGATGCGTTAGATAGTAGAAACGCATTGAGCCATATTTATAAAGAAGAAGTATTTTTAGAAATTTATCCAAAATTAAAGACGTATGCCGCTGCAATTGAAACCACTTATCTTACCCTTAAATTACGAGCCATTTAAAAAGGACTATGTACAATTTGCAAAGAATTATGTACTAGAAAATTTAAAAAACTTCGATTGTAAGGTGTTTATGTATGGAAGCAGGGCAAGAGGTACAAATCATAGGTGGTCAGATTTGGATATTGGCATCATTCCTCAAAAAGATAAACGACTTCCTATTTACGACATACAAGACTGGCTTAATTATGAGTCTATCGTTCCTTTTAAAATAGATATGGTAGATTTTTCCATAGCAGATGAAAAGTTTAGAAAGCATGCGCTTGAAACCATCATTTGGTGGAAGGAATAATTACAACTTATACAACTTCGTTTTTATTAAACGGTAGGTAAAAAATATACAAAGTAAAAATAAGAGCAGGCTTAAAATAACCACTTTATAATCTATAAAAGGTGAATGTGCATCTTGCCCCGCAACAAAATTTCTTTGAAAAAAATACTGAAAAAATTGTGTTGCTGCCAAAGCAATTAAAATAATAATTGCATAAACAGGTATCCATTTTTTTGTAACCGTTTTACTTAGCCACAATGGCGAGTAACCAAGTGTGAGCAGGAGTTGCAGGTTATCTTTGCTTCTGCTGATCATTAATTGCAGGTAAAATGAAAAGAGTAACACTGATAATAATACAACCAATAATGCAAGCCCCCCTAGCCCTGCTACAATTGCCTGAAGTGTGCTTTTTATTCGGCCAAACTTTGTTTTGTCTTTGTTTACATGATAATTATTTCGTTGCAGATAATTTTGCAGCGCCACACTGTTTGCATCGGTTGTTTTAATATAAACCCTGGAGGCAGGCTGCTCAGATTGTGAACCAAACATTTTATTGCCCCAGTTTAAAAAACTTTCGGGCACAAGCACTGTATTTAAACGATCGCTTACTGCAACAATATTTCCCCTGAATTTTATTACTGTTCCATCCGGTGCTGAACATTCTAAAATAATATTTACAGCACCAATACTGCTTTCTGATATTTGTGGCAACCCTTGCGCAGGTGCAAATACATTGTACATTTCTAAAAAATCTGCAGAAAAAATTATTGGAACAGTTGTCTGCCCCGGCTGCCAGGCAAAAGAAGAAGGCAGCGTATCAATAAAATTATTTTGAATAGATTCTAAAAATAAATCTGTGCTGAAAGGAATAATATCACCCGCACTCATTTTTACCCTAAACTCGTTGCTGAGCAAAGGCGCAGCGTCAGCAATGAAAGATTGTTTTTTAAAGTCTTCTATTTCTGTAATGGAAAAACGATTATCCTTCCCCATATTTTCATTGGTAATCGTTTTTGTTACGGATATAAAATCGTAACCGTTTTTGCGTGGATTTTTTTCTTTTAATAACTGATCTATATTAATGTATAACTGCACACAACACAACAGTAACATTACGCCAATTGCAAGCCCCGCATAACTGAAAATCCTTGAGCTTTTATTACCTGTTTGTAAAAAAGCAGCAATTGTCTTGAATGAAATATTTTTATTCCCTGCTGCCATAAATTATAAATGTAAAGTACTGTCAGCTTTATATAATGGATTGTGTTGCAAATCAGCAAGAATAATTCCTGCGCCTCTTTTATCTGCTTCTTGTTCAATTAATGCCAGTGCTTTTTTGCTGTTCTCTTCATCAAGATGGCTAAAGGGTTCATCTAAAATTATAAAATTAAACGGTTGCTGCAATGCACGAATAATTGCTATTCGTTGCTGTTCACCATAACTGCAGGTTCCTGCTTTTTGCGAAAGTTTGTTTATAATACCAAGCTTTTCTGACATTTCATTTATTAAAGATGTTTTATGATATGGCGCAAGCGCTCTTTTAATTTCTAAGTTTTGTAAAACACTAAAATCTTTAAATAGTCGGAGGTCCTGAAAGACAATACTCAGTTGCATTGCACGTATATCAGCCAAGTCAGTTGGAGTAATATTTTTTACATTTTCGTTATCAAATAAAAGTATTCCACTGTAATCTTTTCTTAAGCCGTATAAAAAATGTATCAGAGAAGTTTTGCCTCTTCCGCTTGGCGCAATAATCTCTGTTTTGTTTCCTTCTTTAAATGCTACTATTTTTTTCCAGACAGCAGAATTATCAGTTTTTTCTTTTTCAAGAAAATCGGGAATAATATTATTTAATGAAATCTCCATATATGTAGAAATAAAAAAGCCGTCGGGTTACTGACGGCTTTTTGGTGAGAATAGTTTATCATTTTTTTGCAGGTCCTTTCTTTGCTGGCTCAAGCATCATAGCTGTATCTATAGTTGCGGGTGCCATTACATCTTCATTCATCCAGGCAATATTATTTTTTGCTTTTTTCTTTTCCTGAATGATGGACATCGTTCCTAAATAACTGTTGAGTTGTTTTAAACTGTTACTGTTTTTATTCATCATATTTGCTTCCCAGTGTTGTGTTATTCCACCATCTTTAAAATTACCTCCACTTATTAAAAGGTTATCCCACATTTTTATAGAAGCATTGTATATTTCAACATCTAAACTGTCAGCTGTGGCTTTTGGTTTCATATTATTAAGTATGTACTGAAAGTTTACAAATCCACCAAATGGTCCGCCACTAATCTTATCAATAAAATCAAAAGAAGTATTTGCGGTCCCGGCTATATAAGTATCTGTAATCGTTTTGTTATTTGTAAATACAAAGTATTTATCATTCACATTATATGCATACTTATTATTATCACCCAACATTGGGCCACCAAACTTTTTACCTGCATCTATAATTTTATTAAAAGATGTTTTATCATTTATTGATGCAGCAAAAATGTAATTTGCGCTCTGTCCGACAAGTGTATCCTTTTTAATATCGGTAACCGCAATAAGAATATCACCTTTGTTTGCTTTTATAAAATCATCAAGGTTAAACCCCACCTGAGCAGCACCAAGGTTAATCAGCCCATCCATATTTAAAATCTTTAAAAATTCTTTTACACCTTCCGGTTTAAAATTAAATGCAAATAAACCGGCCAGGTTTTTTGATGGAATATTTTTTACCATCGACTTGTCAAATTCTTTCCCACTATATTTTTTATATAAATCAGTTATCTCTTTTCCACCATAAGATTTAGCATCTAAATTTATCTTTCCGTTCTCAAAATTAACGGTGGCAGTTGTAATAGCATCTTCATATAATTTACTTAAGTTAGCCATTGCGCCTATGCCGGGTAAAGCTGCAGTTGATGAAAAATATTCGGCATTAAACCAAAAATGAGCATCTCCTTTTTCAGTCATCAAGCCTGAAAACCTTTCATTTTTAGCAAGGCTTGCATCTTCTTTTAATGTAAGTATACCTGCTGCAACGGCATTCATGTCTCTTGTATTTTTTACTTCTGCAATAGCAGGTTGGTTTGTTGTATCCATTGCTGCTGAAACCGTTTTTTGCATATCATTTAGCTGTGGAGTATTTATAGCTACAATAAATTTTTCTTTGTTATAAACCACGCTGGTTTTTTTATCAGCAAAATAAGTAAAGCCGTCTTTCATTGTTTCTTTACCTGTTTTTAAGGCTCCCGTTAGCATAGTCTTAAATTTAGCTTCATCCTTTACAAATCCTTCAACAGCAGTATAGCCGCCGGATGTGTCTTTCACAACAAAAAGTATTAAATCCCCTTTTGTATTTACACCACTGTTTTCAGGGTTTTGTAAAAGAGATTTTGTAAACGATGATACAGCTGTATCTGCAATCATTTGTTTAAATCCTTCGTTTTGCACAATTTCATTCCAGGGTAGTTTGGCATTTAAGGCCTCGCCGTTTATGTAAACAACAATGCCTGCTGTTGAAGGAATATAACGACCTTCTTTATTGGATTTCTTTGAGCAGGATGCAAAAAGAAGTACAGCAACAATCGCTGCGAATGTCAATGGTACAAGACGCTTAATCATAATAGTTTTTTTTGTTGTTAATGCACTGAATATTGTTTTAGTAACCTTGAATTATTTTATTTTTCTGTTAAAAATGTTGATAACGCATCAAAAGCAATTTCGGTCTGTTCTCCTTTTTTTAAATCCTTTACCATGCAGGTTTTATTTTCTATTTCCTTGCTTCCTATTATAATTGCAAAAGGAATATTTTTCTTGTCAGCATATTTAAACTGCTTGTCAATTTTTACTTTATCAGGGTACAACTCACACGCAATTTTATTATCCCTTAAAATACTAATCAGCTGTAATGCAATGCTGGCTTCCCTATCGCCTAAATTAAAAAATATTGCTTTGGTAGTTGTTGTAATATTTTTCGGAAAAAGATTCAGTTCTTCCATCACATCGTAAATCCGGTCAATACCAAAACTTACACCTACGCCTGCAATGTTTGGTACGCCAAATAATCCTGTTAAGTTATCGTATCTGCCGCCTCCGCCAATACTTCCCATTTTTACTTCTGCAGGAGCTTTTGCTTCAAAAATAATTCCAGTATAATAATTTAAACCACGGGCAAGCGTTAAGTCTACAAATAAATTTATGTCTCCCGCATTTGCAAGAATGTATTTTAGTTCTTCAATGCCCGTTTTACCGATTTCACTTTCAGCAAAAAGTTCTTCAATGGAAGTAATTTTATTTTCGTTACGGCCCTCAATCATTAAATATTTTTCAATCGTATCAATATCTCTTTTATCTAAACCCCTGGTTTCTAATTCTTCTTTTACTTTTTCAATTCCTATTTTATCAAGCTTATCAATTGCAATGGTTATATCCATCATTTTATCTGCACCACCGGCTATTTCTGCCAGAGCAGCCAATATTTTTCTGCTGTTTATTTTCAGTTCATAATTGTGCAGACCGAGTTGTACAAAACTGCGGTGATAAATGCCGCAAAGCTCCACTTCATTTATTAAGCTTGTACTTCCTACAACATCTGCATCGCACTGTGTAAACTCACGGTAGCGCCCTTTTTGCGGTCTGTCAGCACGCCAAACCTGCTGCATTTGGTAGCGTTTGTAAGGCATAGTAAGTGTGTTTACATTCATGGCAACAAACCTTGCAAAAGGAATGGTCAGGTCATATTTTAAAGCTCTTTCAGTAAGTGAAATAGTATTCTTTCCTTCCATTAATTTTGCAAATCCCTCATTGGCTTTCTCAATATTTTTAGGATCGTTTAATCCATTATTTAATATTTTAAAAATAAGTTTATCTCCCTCTTCACCATATTTTCCCATCAAGGTTTCAAGGTTTTCCATTGCGGGTGTTTCCAAAGGTTCAAAACCATACAATTCAAATACCGAACGAATTGTATTTAAAATATAATTTCTCTTATAAACCGTTGCAGCTGCAAAATCTCTTGTGCCCTGTGGCAAACTTGGTTTGGTCATTTTTGTTTTTTAATTTTTCTTACAGCTTCTTTTGCAATAATTGCATCGCAGGTTTTATTGATTAGATTATACACATCAGTATATCCATCTTCCTCACCATACCAAGGGTCAGGCACATTTTCATTTTTACCAGCATATAATTCATTTAAAAAATAATCTGCTTTGTTCTTATCAAAATATTTTCCTGCAATTCTTTTTACCTCCAGCATTACGTCTTCCGCCATCACATATATCTTATCGTATTTTTCAAAATCTTTTGCTTCAAACTTTCGGGCAAGTTGGTTGCAGATATTTATGCCATTTTGTTTTGCAACCTTTTGGCTAAAATGGTG
>JANLVW010000416.1:0-3232 GCA_031364205.1 Ferruginibacter sp. | reverse complement strand
ATATTATTTATACAATCTACGAATTTGTAAGATGATCATATTGTAAGATTAATGAAAATGCATATAGAATAAATATGCTGCTAAAAAACTATTTTCGTAAAAAATAACCATTTGAACGTTTTAGAAATTTACCATCAGTTTATTGTAGATATTGGCAATACAAGATGGTTTGAATACCTGGCAGTATTTTCAGGAATAATAAGTGTCTGGTACAGCCGCAAAGAAAACGTATTGGTTTATCCAACAGGGCTTATCAATACAATAATCTATATCTACATCAGTTTTAACGGTCATTTACTTGGAGAAGCAACCGTTAATTTTTACTACACCATTATGAGTATTGTGGGTTGGTATATGTGGTCAAAAAAAGATATTTCTAACAAAGCTGTGTTGCATATAACCACTTCTACCACTAAAGAGTGGCTTAAACATTTAAGTTTTTTTGCCATATTTTATTTATCATTTTTTGCAGCACTTACCTATTTTAAAAAAATGTTTTTTGATGGCGTAATTCCATGGGCCGATGCTTTTGCAAGCGCAACGGCATTTACAGGAATGTGGTTAATGGTAAAAAAGAAACTGGAAAGCTGGTATTGGTGGATTGCTACAAACATAGCATCTATACCTTTGTATTTTGTAAAGCATTATGTTTTTACAAGTGTGTATTATTTGGTGTTGCTTATTATGGCTGTTTTTGGGTTATTTTCCTGGATTAAAAAATACAGGGCTGCTAACCTTATAACTGTTAGTTCACAACAGTTTATTTAGCTCTTATTCAATACAACCTTTTTATATTTTCACATGATAACAATATTATAAATGCCTCAAAAACTTACTTACTGCAAGGCAATTCCTTTTATGAAAGAGAAGGATTTTGAAGTACATAAAAATTATCATGATAACCAGTATGGGTTTTCTATAAAAAATGATAACGAACTTTTTTGCAGACTTGTGTTGGAAATAAACCAGGCCGGTCTAAGCTGGACAACTATCTTGCACAAAGAAAAAAACTTTAGAAAAGCCTATAGCAATTTTAACATAAAAAAAGTTGCAGCTTACAATAATGGAGATGTGTTGCGCCTCTTAAATGATGCAGGAATTATAAGAAACCGCTTAAAAGTGTTTGCAGCTATACATAATGCTACCGAAATTTTAAAGCTGCAAAAAGAAAATGGATCTTTTAAAAACTGGCTGGATAAGCATCACCTTATAACCAAAGCAGAATGGGTAAAATTATTTAAAACTACATTCCATTTTACCGGCGGCGAAATTGTAAATGAGTTTTTAATAAGTGCAGGATATTTAGCAAATGCACACGATGAAGATTGCCCTATCTATAAAAAAATATTGTTACAAAAACCTGCATGGAAAAAGCTATAAAGAAAATTGTTGTTATTGGACCTGAAAGTACGGGTAAAAGTTCTTTGTGTAAAGCACTCGCCGAATATTATAAAACGATTTGGGTAAAAGAATTTGCCAGAGAATACCTGGAAAGAAATGGGAAGGATTATGCTTTTGATGATTTGTATAAGATTTCATTGGGGCAACTTGAGGAAATAGAAAATGCTGTTGTAAAAGTTGGAATTCAACAAGAAGCAAATACACAAAATTTACTTTTTATTGATACAGACCTATACGTTATTAAAATATGGAGTGAGTTTGTTTTTAATAAATGCGATAACAGAATATTGACCGAAATAACAAAACAACAATACGATTTATACCTGCTTTGCGATGTTGATTTGCCTTGGGTAAATGATAACCTGAGAGAGTATCCGGATTTAAAGGTGAGGCAAAAACTTTTCCATTATTACAAAGAAGAAATGACTGCACAAAAAACGCCATGGAAAATTATTAGTGGAAATTATGATGAACGAACAGCAGCAGCAATTAAATTTATTGACCAACATCTAAAATAAATTACATTCATTATTTCTTTCTATTTTTAGGAAATGATTACAACTAATTAAATAATTACTTCCTAAATGTCTTCAACTAATTACCAAAACTACAGCAAAGAACAATTGTTGGTTTTAATACAAACTGCAGATGCAAAAAAGCATTACGGCTTGGTGTGGGAAGAAGATAAAGTGCCTGAAAAAGTTGTTCAGGATTGTAAAGAAAAAAAACCTGTTTTAAAAGAAGTAAAGAAAAAAAATATTTATGTAGATATAAATCTTCCGGAAAATATATTGATTGAAGGAGATAATTATCATGCATTAAAAGTACTTTCCGAAACACACAAAGCAGCTATAGATCTAATCTATATCGACCCTCCCTATAATACAGGCAAGAAAGAAGATTTTATGTACAACGACAAATATGTTGACATAGATGACAGTTATCGCCATAGCAAATGGCTTTCCTTCATGCATAAAAGATTAACGCTTGCTGCTACTTTATTAAATAAAAAGGGCGCAATATTTATATCTATGGACGACACGGAAATTGCCCAGTTAAAAATTTTATGCAATCAAATATTTGGCGAAGATAATTTCGTAGCACAGTTTATTCGAAAGAACAAAACGGGCTCGGGGCATGACAGCTCACAGGTTGCCGTAGAGTTTGATTATATGCTTTGCTATGCAAAAAATAAAGCTTCATTAAAATTTGAGAAGGAAACACTGAATGTAGAAAATGACCCTAAATATAAACTGGAAGATGAACATGTTAAACACAGGGGGAAATACTATTTAAGAGATCTGGATTATAAAGGCTCTTACAGCCCATCCCTGGATTATGAATTAAAATTGCCTGATGAAACTTACATTTTATCTGGTGGAAAACAAGGCAAACCCAACACTTGGCGATGGAATAAAAAAAAAGTTGAATGGGGAAAAATAAACGATTTTATTATTTTTAAAAAAGGAAAAGATAAATGGAAGGCTTACATAAAGCAATACCAGTTTGTAGACAATGAAAATAACCGAAGAGAAAGAAAACTACCACACAGAGCTATTGTAAAGTTTTTAAATGCAGAAGGAAGCAGAGAATTAAACAGCATAGTGCAGCAAAATACTTTTAGATTTCCAAAGCCGGTTGGGCTCATTTTATTTTGCATAAATTTATTTGCAGATAAAAATATAACGGTACTTGATTTTTTTGCAGGTTCAGGTACAACCGGGCAGTCTGTTTTGCAGGCCAATGAGATAGATGCCGGCAACAGGAAGTTTATTTTGTGTACCAACAATGAAAATAATATTTGTGAAACAGTTACTTATCCTCGAATTAA
>JANLVW010000406.1:0-1090 GCA_031364205.1 Ferruginibacter sp. | reverse complement strand
AGTTGAAATTCAGGGTCGCAAATTAATCGTTAACGAATCTCAGCCACGTGCTGAAGGTGACGATTACAAAAAACGCAGCGGTGGCGGCGGTGGTTATGGCGGCGGTGGCGGTCGTAGCAATGGCGGCGGCGGTTATGGCGGCGGTGGCGGTCGTAGCAGTGGTGGCGGCGGTGGAGGTGGATATGGCGGTGGCGGTGGTCGTAGCAGTGGTGGTGGATATGGTGGTGGTGGCGGAGGTCGCAGTGGCGGCGGCGGCGGTTACAGCAAAGACTATTAGAATCTGTTATAAACACGCTTTATTAAAATTCCCTTCAGCAATGAAGGGATTTTTTTTGCATTTATAAATTAATTCAATGTAGTTTTTAAGTTAAAAAATTTCATAATTTCAATAAAAAAATTGCTTTGCTTAATTTTGTAAAATAACAGAAGATTAAAGTATGAAAACAACTAAAAAATTAATTTACGGAGTTGCTGCAATTGCCTTTACAAGCCTGCTTGTTTATGCTACAAGAAGGGCAAATACAAAAAGAAGAATAGCAGAAGTAGCAGATGAAGGTTATGAAACTGCTGCTGATCTTTTATATCCAAAAACAAATCAGCGTTTTAAAAAATTACACTACGGACCGGTACTTCCTCTGCATTAAAAAAAATAAAAATGCTGCCTTGTTCGGCAGCATTTTTATTAATAATTCATAAATGTTATTTTGCACCCGGTTCGCAATTTTTTCTTATAAAATTTGTATATAATGTACTTAAATGCAAAAACGTTCCTGGGCCCTCACTAATACTGTGTGTACGGTTAGGATATGCCATAAACTCAAACTGTTTACTGTTTTTTATAAGTTCATTCAGCAACATTTCTGCGTTGTCATAATGCACATTATCATCCCCGGTTCCATGTATGTACAGTAATTTTCCTTGCAAACCTTTTACATTGTTTATTGGGGACCCTTTTACAAAATCTTCCATATTTTCCTGTGGCAAACCCATGTACCTTTCCTGATAAATATTATCGTAATTAAGTTGGTTACCTACAGCGGCAATTGCTACTCCAGTTTTAAAAATCTCCGGGTAATTAAACATTAAATTT
>JANLVW010000390.1:0-3273 GCA_031364205.1 Ferruginibacter sp. | reverse complement strand
GCTTCATTAATTATTTCTATTTTTATGACCTTTAATTTAGGAATTAGTGCATCGACTATCTTTGGAATTTTAATAGCCTTAAGTTTAATATTTCTATTCTTTTATACTAGGCAATTTGCTACAGGAAACCAAGATAGAGTTATTAGAGCTGAAGAAAATTTAAGATACTATCTTCTAACTGGAAAGATGTTTGATAGTCGGCTAACGAGAGATCAGATTATTGCTTTACGATTTGCTGACGATAGCGAATATGTTAGATTATCAGAAAAAGCAATTAGTCAAAATCTTAGCTCAAAAAATATTAAAGAAGCCATTCAAAAATGGCGTGCAGACCATCATAGGATTTAGAGTAATAAAGAATATCTAGCAATAATAAATCAATGACTTTTTTATTCTCAATTCGACAATTAAATAGTCAACTATTTGTCCATTGTAGAAAACCTAAATCGTCAGTGAACTATAAAAAAATAAATTTTATAAATTTAAAATAAAAAAAAATGAAAGAATTTATGATGATTTTTAGAAATGCTTATACCCCGGATGTTAAGCCTTCTCCGGAACAAATACAAGAAAGCGTAAAACAATGGCAGGATTGGATGGGCGGAATTGCAGCACAGGGTAAATTTGTAGGTACTAACAGATTAAGTTCTGCAGGAGCTAAGATATTAAAATCAAACAATGTTATTACAGACGGTCCTTATGCTGAGTTAAAAGAAATCGTTGGCGGTTCATTAATTGTTAAAGCCGACAGTTTCGAAGAAGCAATCAAATTGGCAGAAGGTTGTCCTATTTTTAATGATGGAGGTAGTATTGAATTAAGACAGGTAATCCCTATGACTATGTAGATGAATGAAAATGAACTTATTTCACAACTTTTTAAAACAGAGTATAGAAAAATTATTTCTGTACTCTGTAAGCTATTCGGTATAGCCCACATTGAAATAGCAGAAGACATAAGCAACGATACCTTTTTATTAGCATCAGAGACATGGAAATTAAAAGGGATTCCGGAAAACCCAACGGCTTGGCTCTACACAGTTTCTAAAAATAAAACTAAAGATTATTTTAAACGTCATAAAAATTTCAAAGAAAACATTATTGTTGATTTACAGAAAAATCAAACAAATTTTGAAGAAATAGAAGTTGACTTATCTATCAAAAACATTTCTGATAGTCAATTGCGTATGATGTTTACAATTTGCAATCCAGTTATACCGGTTGAGTCGCAAATTGGCCTGGCTTTAAGAATTCTTTGTGGCTTTGGAATTAATGAAATAGCTGAAGCGTTTTTGAGCAATAAAGAAACTGTAAACAAAAGATTATTTAGAGCCAAGGAAAAATTACGAATAGAAAATATAAAAATTGAATTGCCTAACAATTCAGAAATAAACAACCGCTTAAAAACAGTTTTAACAACATTGTATCTCTTGTTCAACGAAGGGTATTATTCTAAAACGCAATCAAAAACTTTAAACAAAGAATTATGTTTAGAGGCCATGCGATTAAACTATTTGCTCTTAGAAAATGAAAGCACAAATATTCCAATTGTGAATGCATTAATGTCTTTAATGTGTTTTCATTCATCCCGATTTGATGCAAGAATGAGCGAAAAAGGCGATACTATTTTATACGAAGAACAAGACAGAAATTTGTGGAATAACGAATTAATTGCAAAAGGAAATTATTTTTTAATTGAAAGTGCAAAAGGACAAGAAATAACAAAATATCATTTAGAAGCATCGATAGCTTATTGGCATTGTACAAAATTGGAAACGAAAGATAAGTGGCAAAATATTTTGCAATTGTACAACAAACTTTTACTGATAGACTATTCCCCAATTGTTGCACTCAACAGAACGTATGCATTATCAAAAGCTAATGGAAAAAAAGCGGCAATTATTGAAGCCGAAAAACTACATCTTAAAGACAACCATTTATATTTTTCATTTTTAGGAAGTTTATATACAAAAATTGACAGTAGTAAAGCAGTAGAAAATTATCAAAAAGCGCTAAGTTTAGCGACAACAACAGCAGACAAAGCAACCATACAAAATAAATTAAACAAGCTTAAAAAGTACAAAAATAACAGCTTAACCATTTAGCACCTACTCGAATTTGATACTTTTTACGGTTCCTTTACCCTTACCTTCTATTAACAATATGTACCGAAGTTTTTCAAGCCAATGCCTCGCATCCCCATTTAATGTTTTAATGGAAATTTCGTGCTGATTCATTTTTGTTTATATTTACTAATCTACAAAAAGAAAACTATCTAGTGCGAGAAGCAATTGGTTTTTGTGAGTGACCACCGCAGGTATTGCCTGAAGATTAGTTTTCCTTTTATGCTGGCAAACGTAGTAACAATTCGATTTTATGGCTTTTGTACTGGATGCAAGCTGGACAAAATCGGCGGATTTTTAATGGTTATCTTCATTCGTTAATTTTTTATCAGGCTTAAGTTAAAGGCCATCCTCCGTAAATTCTAATTCAGCAGCAAGCCCCGAACGCTAGCAATAATTTGAACAAAAGAAAATGCTTTTTACAGTATGAAATATTTACAGAAAACGGTACATCTTTTTTTATTGTCACTTATATTGCTATCATGCAAAGGCAAAAATATTTCACCTTCAAAGGAAGTTATTAGCCAATTGAATTTAAAAAGAGGAGGCGTTATTTCCTGCGGGCCGCCGGAGGAACTGTTTGGAACCGTTGACTTTGACATGACCTGTGACAAAAAAGCAAAGAAAGACTTTAACCTTGCTATTGAACTGCTCCATTCTTTTGAGTATGACCAGTCTGAAAAAGTATTTGCAAAAATCATTGACGAAGCGCCGGACTGTGCAATGGCTTACTGGGGTGTTGCCATGTGCAATTTTCATCCCTTATGGAATCCGCCTACGGAAGCTGAACTTCAAAAAGGAGCTAAGGTTGTTGCCATTGCAAACTCTATCAATACAAAATCATCAAGAGAAGCCGATTATATTAATGCCATTGGTTTATTTTATAAAGATTGGAATAAAAAAGACCACCATACACGATGCACCTATTTTGAAAAAGCTATGGAAGAGTTGCATATTAAGTACCCTAACGACAATGAAGCAGCTATATTTTATGCCCTTTCCTTAGACGCAGCTGCAGACCCAATGGATAAGACTTATGCGAATCAAAAAAAAGCAGGCAACATTTTAAATTTGTTGTATAAAGTACAACCCAATCATCCGGGTATCATTCATTATATCATTCATACTTACGATTACCCGGGGCTTGCTGTTC
>JANLVW010000315.1:0-1259 GCA_031364205.1 Ferruginibacter sp. | reverse complement strand
TTTTATTCCTAAATCCATTGTACGTTTTTTGTTATAGAATAAATTATTTTCTCAGGTACGCATCGTAGCCATCTATCCAATCTTGCCTTGGCGGCGAAAAAGTATCTGTCACTACAACCTTACCAATCATCAATGCTTTGTGTCTGCGGTTGCCGGGAATAATAATTGAATCCCCAGCCATTAAATCAATGGTTTCTTCTTCATTGTCATCAAACCAAAAACGAAGTACACCTTCGATAACTTCTGTAACCTGTTCATTTTCGTGTGAGTGCCATGGTACAGTAAACCCATCTTCAAATTCCATTTTGGCTACCATTATTTTCTCGCCATAAATAAATTGTCTTTTCATTTTATCATTCACCTGATCTACCGGAATATTATTCCAATTAATTTTTTGCATTCTGTATTTATTTATGAAAGGGTTAAAATATTTTCTTCTACCGATACTAACCAGTTGCGTTTATCCTCTATTGTTCCTGCCCTTAATCCTGTTATTTCGTTGTAGAGCATGTTACTTATTTTTTCGGTATCAACAGGCAATATCATATGCACATCGCCATGTGTAATTTCAGCAATATGGGAAACTACGGCAGCAGTACCGGCTCCAAAAGCTTCTTTCAATGTTCCGTTTTTAGATGCCTCTACTATTTCATCAATATAAATATCTCTAACCTCTACTTTAATATTTTTTTCTTTCAGTATCTCAATAAAATAAGTACGTGTAGTGCCTTTGAGTACTGCGCCTGATAATTTTGGAGTAATTACTGTATCGGCTATTACAAAAAACAAATTCATCATACCTGCTTCCTGTATTTTTTTAAAGGCCGGGCTTTCGAGCCAGATGATCTGGTCATATCCATTTTGTTTTGCCAGCTGCCCTGCTTTTAGAGAGGCTCCGTAATTACCGCCGGTTTTAGCCTCACCCGTACCACCAGGCACTGCCCTTATAAATGTTTGTTCTGTTACCAGTTTTACCGGTTTATTAAAATAAGGCTGTGCAGGACCGGCGTAAATATAAAAAGTATAAGTGCTGGATGGCGTAACCCCCAGCGAACTCTCTGTAGCAACCATTGTTGGGCGCAGGTACAAAGCACTTCCAACCTCTTTTGGTATCCAGTTTTTCTCACAAAGCGTTATTGATTTTAAAGCCTGCATAAAAATATCTTCGGGTACTGAAGGCATGCACATACGTTCGGCTGAAAGATTAAAACGTTTAATATTTAAATCAGGTCGAAGAAGTTTAGGAGCACCGTCCAAAC